>JAUQYS020000224.1:0-3955 GCA_030587585.2 Candidatus Njordarchaeota archaeon | reverse complement strand
GGGCGGGGGGCTGGGTGGTGGGAACGCAAAATTTTTAAAAAAAACAAAGCAAAATTTAAAAAGCAAAATAAGCCATAAAATATATGGGGATGATGAAGCCCGCAAAAAGAGGAGAAAAAATGGTGGAGAAAGCGGGTACATAGAAGCGGAAAAGAGGAAAACGATACGGGTGAATTCCGCATCTGCGGGATAGCCCTAACGGGGTGATGGCCCACCCCAGGCTACTCTACCGATGCGATGATATGAGATCGGTGGAGGGTGGCCAAACCTCCCCGTGGGGGAACCTTAGGATTCCCCGCAATTCATTGCGGGGAGGAGGTCAATGAAGGAATAGATGCTATAAAAGAGGCGTTCAATGTTACCCCCTTTCATGACCCTGAGATAATTAGGGTGTCATTTAAATTAAGGAGAATATTACTAGATTACATAGATTGCATAATCTTGGCGACAGCGATTAGTAGAGGATGCTCCCTGTTGACTGAGGATAGTAATATACATTCCAACAAGCAACCCATACTTAGGGAATTTCCCGACAAGAGAATAGACATACTAAACTTAGCGGAACTTAAAAATGTATTGTGAACATGATAATTCGTTCGACGGATGGGGTCTTAATTTGTTAGAATGCGCAGAATAGTGGGTTTGGTGGGGATCGGTAATTACGATTGATATTTTGTTCGTAGCAGGAGATAGAAATATTCGATCTTTTAAGGAGTGCCGTTTTATTGGGCAACCAGGTTGTATTCATTTTGGTGTGTTTTCTGGTAGGGTATTTTTGATTGGCTCGAGTTTCTTTGCGAGTAAATTATTTATGTTTTGGTATATTTTTACTAGTTGGATGTTTTTAGCCATGATTTCTCGTTTGAGTTTAATTGCCTCATCGTATCTCTTAAGTATCTCGGATATGTCAGTACCATGTATGCTTGTTATGATTCTCTTCATTTTTTCTATCCAAGGCAACACTTCTACTTTTATTGTGTGAACAATTTCCTCGGTTGGTGTTAGGTTTTTATAGAAACCCATTGCGTGGAGTCTGTAGTAGAATGATTCGTACATTCTTAATATATCTTTTAGTCCTAGGGCTTTGAGTAGTCTATTGAATAATGGTAGGCTGTACGCTACGCTCTTAGTCTTCTCATATGGTACGCCCAAAGCGACGAGAAAGGCTTTTCTGATTGTTTCTATGGCTAGCCAAGTCTTCTCGGCTGCGTCATAAATATCATCTGCTTCTATGAGCTTTAATGCTTGCGTGTAGTGTTTCTCTGCTATTTTTATGAGTTCATCAATATCCAATGATATCACCTCGTGATGTATACTCTATAATATAACTATATTATTTAAGAGAATAAGAAAGCAACTCTATTTCCTTTGATGGGGCTATAGTCGTTTTTATCCACGAATAACGCTATTGCATGTGTTTCTCTTTATGCTGACTTTCGAGCTTAGACTTTCAGTTTTTTCTGTGTTGTGATAGATGCTCTATTTCTTTTTTTCAATGTGGATTTTTTCATTATTATTTTGTTCCTCTATTTCGGTGTATTTTGCCTCGTAAGAAAGCATACTGGTCTCGACAGTAGGCCTCTAGGCTTTGCCTTGTACATACTCCTCGGCAATCCTCAGTATCTTTCTTATTAGGTTGTTAGTATCCAAAATTGCTCTTCCTATCAATTTTATGTCGCGAATAAACTCGTCCATTTTGTAGAAGCATTCTGGATTATTCTCCTCATACATCTCTATGTCCTTCTGCCGTATCTTAGTGTAAATCTCTTCCCTCAGCTCTGGCTTGTTTAGTATATCTAGGATTGCTCTGATTACCTCTTTTGATGTAGTGAGAGTTAGTCTAAAAGCTCTAGCAAATGAATTTAATGCACCCAATTTCCTTAGCCTTCGCAGTTGGTGCCGTAGTTTTTCTCCAATTATGGGTTTTTCATCTCGAATCTCGATTAAATTCTCTCCAGCCAGTAATTCTTTCCCATATATAGTTTCCAACCATAGGCTGATCCCGAAGGGATCATACTCCACAGTAATCTCAAATTCTTTGTTTTGATAATAGATATCCGCAAAGTTGAATTTTGATTCTGCTGCTGGTATTAGTGAACATCTACAGAGCTCATTCTCTTTCCTATAGGTACACTCGAAAAATACGAATGGTATGTCAGCATAGTTATATATAAGACATACCTCAACATTATTCCTCATCAATCTTTCCAGAACAATAGTACAGTTCCCAACATAATCATCCGCATTATTCATAAAAATCCACCAATATCTATATATTCTCCAATTATTGCTCTTATAAGGAAACCTATGGGACATGTGTGAGGCTGTATGTAGCCAAGCGACGGATAGTAAACATAAAAGCGATTATACCTACCAGTCCTTATCATCTCATTAATATCCCGTATCAGATCTTCGTCTAAATACTTTTTAATCTTCCTCAGAAGCCTTCTAGCCTTGCTCTTTTCTCCCAGATAAACAGAATAATTAATCAAAACCATGCACACCTCCACATAATCCACATATCTAGCTAGCCTAGACGCACAATCTCTCGCCAGATCCCTGTTATTGGTAAACATAGCAGACAAAAGCAAATGATGAAGATATGTCGGTTCCTCCAAAGATTCACAATCTTTCGCATCTAAAAAATGCTCTAAAGCCCGACTAAATTTTCTTTCTCCAAAAAATATGAGACCCATAAAATAATTCAGTACTTTATCGCTGGGATGAAGCCTATACAACTCCTTTACAATCTTACGACCATGAATACGGCAAGAAATAAAGATAGCATTTAAAAGCCTCGCTCTCAGCCTCGGTGTAGCCTTATCGTGATTCCACGCCTTAGAATAATCCTCCACACATACATACTGACACAAATCCAAAAGATCAAAAAACTCTTCAACACCATCAAGAACATATTCTTTCCGAATCGTGCTCATGTTCCTCTCAAGTGCAAGCCTAACTTCCCTAGCCCCTAGATTTATTACTCTAAAAAGTCTATAATACTTACATAGATCAGTCATGAATAACACCACACTACAATTAGTCACAACTCATAATCCCAAAGCCAAAAACTAAATTAAAAAATAAAAACTCCAAGGTCGTATAGAAAAATTTTATTTTCTTATGTGTAGTTTTTCTGTGATGAGTTTGAATACGTCTTCGATGTGTTTTTTTATGTGTTTTATTCCGCCTGTTTTGTTTTGGTATGAGACGTATGTTATGAGTCTGCTGTGGGAATGTCGGTCGCTTAGGGGGGAGTCGAATTCGGGTTTTGGTATGCACATCATTTTTATTCCGAAGACCATTGTTAGTTGTCCCATGATTAGGTCTAGTCTTATGGAAAATACGTATTCGCATGTTCCGGATATTCTTCCGCTGAAGTTTTTTCCTCCGTAGGACCATTTTTCGCTGTATTCTGCTTGTTCTTGCATTAGTATGTCCAGTGTAAGATATCTTTGCATGCCTGTTCCTCCCACCCTGGTTATGGCTTTGGCTTTCCATCCTCCGATCTGTGTATCTGTGACTTCATTGGTCGACCTACTGATTATTCCTAATACTTCTGTTTTTGTTGTTGGGGTTATTGGCTCGGTATAGACAAGTAGGCACTCTGGAGCATAGATGGAGAAATTCTTATCTACTTTGAGAAAATCGGCTATGTATCTCTTCGCGTTGAGCAGGAAACTGCTTAGACTCACTATTTTTCACCTCTCAGCACAAAATATTTGGTCATAAAAGACAACATCGTATTTTCTAGGAAATTATAAAAAAGGAATTTTTAAGATGCCAAAAGTATCTATATAATATAGGCTTTTGGGAAAGTCTATGAGCAAGGTATATGCTACTCTTAAAATTATTGGTGCAAAAGGCACAAAAAAAAGTTAGGCTGATCGTTGACACTGAATCAGTATTCACGTGGATCAGAAGGGAGACGCTGGAGGAACTAGGAGTCAAACCG
>JAUQYS020000212.1:0-1968 GCA_030587585.2 Candidatus Njordarchaeota archaeon | reverse complement strand
GATACCTAATACTATTCCTATTAATACTTGCATAAAATTGGGTATTATCTCTATTAGTGCTATGCTTGATCCAAGAATAAGAGCCTCATAAAGGAAGTAGCCTAAAACCATCACTATACCACCAATTAGGCACGAAAATACCATTGCCGGCGTCTCTTTTTTTGTGTAGAGAAATATTATTGCTACTCCTCCAATTACCATTTCTACGGCTATTATCACGATTAGTGGCACGCTAAATTTTATCCCACTTCTAAGTGTCTCAGAATACAGTTCCACCATTATTTCACTTTCTCCGCTTCCAAAAACATAGAACACAAACGCTGTCAAAACAATAATCAACACTGTCAACAATAAAGCATAATACATAACCATACCATTTTTCATATTTTTTCTTTTGCCCAGCAAGCGATATAGGTACCCCACCAAGAAGCCCTCTGCTCCCTTAATTACAAGAGTTCCTGGAGCATAAATAGCATATCCTAAGAACAGATCAGCCAATGCTGAACCTATACCTCCAGCAACAGCACCAACCATCGGACCGAAGAGAAGAGCCACGATATATACGCCTGTCTCACCAATATTCCAAAACCCCCTTGTTGTGGGGATACTAATAGCGACAAGTATTGTAAAGACAAAAACAACAGCAATAAACATAGACAAAATAGCCAAAAATTTTGTATTCATATTTCCAACCTTACACAACCAGAGAATATTTATTATTCAGATCGTATTATCTAGACATATATAGATTCGAAGCTATATATCGGAAAAAACCACTATATTAAGATATCAAATTTTTTTTGACTTTATTTTCTTTTTCCACGTTTTTTATGTCAACTTCACCAATAATTATCTCCACAGAATCATTCAAATTAACAATAGCAAAGAACGATTTCTCCCGCAAATAGCCCCTATTAGCTATCCCACCAACCTTAAGAACAACAGTATTACCTATAAATCCTTTCTCTGGTCTTGTATGAAGATGTCCACCAAGATATATTTTTGGCTTTAGTTCTTCTACAAGCTTTCTTAATACAATCTGTCCACAATGTTTACCATGACAATGATCCGAGGCCCCAAAGGGCATCTCATGGGCCAATATTATGTCTATATCGTCTACACTGTCTATTATTTTTAATATTTGTGAGTCTCTCCAGTGGCTCCACTTTTTTCCTGATCCTCTATTTCCCCCCACTCCCAGTATATTTATTCCACAACAATCATATGTTACCCCTAAAGGCAAAAATTTTATTCCGAGCAAGGGGACAACGCTATTCTCGTTGAGCACTTTTTCTCTAATAATTCTTGGTTCGTGATTTCCATACACGGATACAGCCTCAAGTCCATAATCTGTTATTTTTCTTGCTACTTTTATTATTGTTTCTTCTTTCTCTCCATAGTCTCCAGTAATTAAGACATACCTCGGTAGGCCATATTTTTCTTCTGCGTATCGTAGCACTATTTCTACTCTTTCCACTTCGTCGTGTATATCGCCAAATACGAGAAATCGCATCTACAGGTCCTTAAATACCCTAGCGATGGGTTCTGGTTTTATCTTAATCTCAAGTTCAAGGAAATATCCAAAAGGCGTAGTATGTACATCTAGCCCCTTATTTTGCAGTTTTTCTTTTACCATGTTAATTATTTTTTGAGCATATTCTGGATCTGCCTTGTCTTCAGATAAATGCGCAAAGGAATGCAATATTATCTTTTTGTTATTTGTTTTTCTTGAGTACCATGTAATGTTTTTTACTAGTTTTCTTAGAACACTGTTTTCATTTTCTTGGTCCTTGGCTTCTACATGGATCATAATAAATAGGCAGTCCTTATCCTCGTATGTTTTTCCTAACAATGATTCGTCTTTTGAGTGGCTTATTTTTCCTACTCTATACCATATCTTATATAGACTAAGCATCAAAACTTTCATGCAGAACTACCCAAAAAAATTATGACAAAAGAAAGATATAA
>JAUQYS020000096.1:0-1651 GCA_030587585.2 Candidatus Njordarchaeota archaeon | reverse complement strand
ATGGAATGGATATGATAAAGGAATATTAATGAGAGCAGTAGGCTTCTTTTGGAGCGCAAATATCTCATACAATGATGGGAACATAATGTTGCTACTTGTGTTTATCCTAGTGCCGTATTTTGATGTCTCAAGAAAGCTAAAAACACCATGTTTACCTGGATTAACACCTGTAAAGAGGCTAATCCACGCTGGGATAGTTTGAGGCGGAAAACAAGTTTTTGAAACTGCGCGAGTATATCTCTCAGCGATGAACGTTACGTCACGTAGCATACCCATTTCATTCAGCGATCTAAGACCTTCATATCCTAGGCCATCTATTCCGAGAACAAATACTCCCAAAATTTTTTCACCAGTATTCTCTGTTATATTATAAAAAAAATTTTGGATTATACTTATGTATAAAGGTGGATGGAAGTGGCGGAAGGAAAGCAGGATATAGCGGGGCTATTAGAAAACATCAGAAGCAGAGTAAAGGAAGAAGCTATGCGTCTTATTCTGAAAGAAGCAGCACTAAAGATAGTTAAGTATTTAGGTCTTATGAATAAGCAATTTAAAACATATAGGGCTGAGGGGGTTGTCGTAACAGAAGAGCTTGAGGGAGGAGGAGAAGCAACAATAATGGTTGCCTTCAGACCGCCAGAATGGATTGAGATAAGAACTCTCCTAATATCAACAAAGGAAATGTCCATGGAGCTTATGAGAGAATGCAATGTTCTTGAGACTCTGTTTAGGCTTTCTGCGGATTTTGCTGAGCTAAGTTTTTGTATGGATGAAAGTGGTAATATTTATGCAAAACAAAATATTCTTGTTGGTGCATTATCCTTCGATGTCTTCAAAGAAGAATACAATGCGGTATATCTCTCCGCACTAATTTTCAGGAAGGAGATTCTTCCCCGTCTAAAGAAATGTGTAAGAAATTATCACGAAATAAGGGATGCTTATTCTAGTATTACCTGAGGTGATCAATATGGGTGCGGTAACAGGCCTGACCTCGTTTTTTATAGATAAGATAATAGAATATCTGAAGCTAATGAAAAAAGATTTTGAGGTTAAACCAGAGGGAATAAAAGTAAAGGAAAAGAGCGAAGATGGCGAAGAATTTGAAGTAGTGATACTACCGACGGAGAAATGGGTAAGAATAATGACTAAGTTGGATGTCCTTGACGAGATACCAGAAGAACATAGAAACAAGCTTTTGGAGGAGCTTATGAAAGCCAATAGTGACTACCCAGAAATAAGCTTCGGCATTGATGAGGAGGGCATAATTGTTTCTGTTGAGGATCAGTATGTATATGCATTATATTTTGATGTATTCGAGGAGGAATATACCGCGGTTGTTGCTAGTGTTGATATCTACAAGAAAATAAAAGAATCTTTGTTGGCTAAAAAGAAAAAACAAGTTGAGGCAGTATAATTCTTATTTTTTATTCTGATATATCTTTTCCTTTTGTTTCTGGGAGAATCCAGATAGTCACAGACATAACAATGGAAGCTATGGCCCCAAGAGATAAGGCATAGAAAAATCCAAAACTCTTAGCGAGAAAACCAACAATTATTGGCGAAACAAAATTTATTGATCTGCCGATATTAAAAGCAAAACCGGTCGCAGAGCTTCTTATATCCGTTGGAAATAGCTCGGATAATATTGTTC
>JAUQYS020000090.1:0-3282 GCA_030587585.2 Candidatus Njordarchaeota archaeon | reverse complement strand
CTTCCACAGATCATCATTCTGCCCCAATATTTCGCCATGGTTTTCTCTTTATAAATATCTTGATAAAAATAAAGTTCTAGTTATTAAATATAGATCGATAGTATTAATATATAAATTAGGGTGTGATGGATGTTGAGGTTTCAGTTATCTTTTTATTCTTGCTTGACGATTTTAAGTCTGTTGGTGGTTGATTATATTGCGATATTCTTAGCGTCGTTTTTGATTAGTTTTTTTGGATGGCTTCTTGATTGTGTTGTTTGGGTCATAGCTATGCATTTCTTTGTATCATATATTGCTGGTCCTCCACTTCTACTACTTACGTTAAAGACAAGGAAACCGATCATGGGTGAGAAAATGATCTTTAAAGAAGTTCTAGATAAGTCTGGTTTGAAAAGAGTCAAGTTTTTAATAGCAACAAACTTGAAGATGCCGAATGCGTTTGCATTTGGGAATGTGGTTACTGGATACTACGTAGTTGTAACTGAGGAGGCATTAAAGGTATTATCTGAGGAGGAGTTAAAAGCGGGGATTGCGCATGAAATTGCACATATCAAGCATAGGGACATAGAGATAATGACGTTTGCGGTTGCATGCGTATATTTTATATATCTCTTGTTGCGTTTTTCATATCATGGTATGTTGGTGCGTGGGCGTAGTAGAAGTAGGGATAGTTATGGTGACTTCTTGATCGGATTTTTCTTTTTGCTGTTTTATGTTTTTAGCTTGATTATTTTGGCTCTTGTGAGTAGGACGCGGGAAAGATTGGCTGATAATTATGCTAAAGATGTTGTTGGTGGGAGGTACTTGGCATTAGCCTTGGCTAAGATTTCAACAGCAATAAATAGGAGGTTAATGAATAATTATGAGCCTTTGTCGGCGCTGTATTTCTATAGCGATATTTTGGATTGCTATATTGGAAAAAATGCTAGGGACATTACATATGATGACTTGTTGTTATTAAAGAGTGCTAGAATTACGTTCCCAATGCGTCTTATAAAACTATACTCAACACATCCACTTACCATTGAGCGTATCAAGTACCTGCTAGATTAAAGATGAGTGGAGTAAAACATATAGTAGTATTACTCATTGTAGCGTTCGCCATGTATATTATGGTTTCTGGTTTTTTGCTTGGGATTATTAGAAGTCTAAACTCTATCATTTGCTTCATCACAATTTTGTACCTCTTAGCCTTCACATTAATTTTTCTATTCATCATCATTATAAATATCAAACGATACTTTGTAACATTTAATGGCTATGATTTTAGGGAACTACCAATTGTGGCCTCAATGACTGTGAGGGGCAATAGAATACTTCTAGAAAGCGACAGAGGGGCTATAGTTCTTGATGTAGATATGATAATGCAGGTAAAGTTTGGCGATTATATCAATATTCTGATTAAAAAAGGAGGCACAATAGATTTAATAGCTAGTAGCGATATTGCGGAAAATCTTGTTAGAGTTCTTACGGAGAATAATAACGACTGTAGGATCAGAAGGGCAAAAACTAGGAGAAAAATAGATAAGATAGGTTTTGCTGTGATCTGTATGATTCTAGCTCTTGCCTCGGTACCTGTATTAGCTACGCTCGGAGCGATAGCATTCAATTTTTATGATATTCCTCCACCCCACAAAACTGATCAGATAGGAATCACAGAATTGGTGGATATAAAAATTCCATGCGAGGATCTAAATATTTCTCTAGTAGATTATTATGTAAAAAGAATATACGATTATGATCTAGATAATTACTCCGAAATTTTGTTTGGGGTGGAATTCAGAAATGAATCACATTATTATACGAGATATATTTACTATGATATCAATGACAAGGTTCTCCTTAATTTTCTCAAGTATGATTATGTTACATATGTAGACTATTTCGGGACTCCAGGATTTATTGTCTCTGATGAACAAATGGTGGATCTAGGGGGCAGAGTGCTCCGCGTAAACTTTAGTGATATTAAAAAATTCTATAATTACTATGTAGCACTATCTGACAATACTCTTTACATATTTGATGACGCTAGGAATTCTATACAAAAATTCGGAAACGTCTCTAGATTCTGTGTATTTGATTACGACTTAGACTATGAGTACGAGTTAGAGATAATACAGAAGTCGCATGCAGTTATTTTGAACAAGAATTTATCCGTGGAGGAGGAAGTACAATTACCCATATTAGAGCAATTCGCTGTAATAAAACTTGTAGATATATTCAGCGATGGATACGTAGATTTCCTCATAGAAAGTACAGAAAATTCATACGAATACTATGTTATGCTGCATAATGGGGCGATGTTTGAGGTTTATTATGGCAAATTTATAGACCAAGATTTTGATGGAGAATACGAACTTTGGAGCTCCGATACTTCGGGATACATATATGAATTCACGGTTGAGGGCCTGCAATATACGGATTTTTACTGCACTGCTGATGGAAGTGGTGATGGCAGACTGGATATGCTATATCTCCAACATAACGAAGCAAGTAATTTATATTATATTAAGATAGCCATAAGAACCAAATATGGAAACATATATTACGATAGAGAACTACCCCGTGAAGAGACTAAGTTTTTTACGAAATCACTTGCGGGACGATGTGTTGGTATTAAAAGTTTGAGGTCCTTTGATCTTGAGAACATATGGCACCTCAGAATAACTTTTACTGATGTAAATATGGATGGTGTTACTGATATTATAGCTATACCCGATACCGTAGAGAATAATAGTATTATTTTGTCGGCTTTTTTGACCAAAAATCTTGGCTACGTGTCTTATGAATATAAAGATTTTGATGGAGATCATGTCCCCGATGATATCGAGAGAAAATTAAAGCTAGATCCGATGAGAGCTGACACAGACAATGATGGGCTAATAGATTCTGCTGAGCTATTCTTCTTGTTGAATCCCTATGTCAATGACAGATTTTATGATTCGAACCTAAATGGAGTCAGCAATTATAACGAAGCAATTATGGGGAATAATCCTTATTCTCCAGCCAACTCAGCTGCCAGATATTTCGTATATATGGATAGTAAACAGAAATCTTTTGAATCGCCTTTGGTAATCGTGTTAACGCTTATAGCGATACTAGCTATTGCTTGGAAGTACGCATTAAAGATTATTGTCGCCCAGCTTATGAAATTATGTGTGGTTATTGAAAATGAGTAATAAAAGCAGATATGTTTTGTTATTATTGTTGGCTCTTAATATTGTATGCGTACTTTACACATTGAGAACGAATGCTCTATATAAGTCCTTAGCTTCGCCCTCC
>JAUQYS020000086.1:0-1816 GCA_030587585.2 Candidatus Njordarchaeota archaeon | reverse complement strand
CTAAAGAAAGAATTATTTTGGTTTCCGTCGTTGACCATATGGGTTTAATACTAGTTTTTATAGCAATCAATTGAGAGTATGATTATAGAAAAATTGATACTGAGATAAGCCCGCATGGGAGCATAATGCAGATAGATACGAAAGATCTGAAAGAGTTAAAGAGTGGGGAAAAAATACCTGCAATTGGTTTGGGGACTTGGAGAATTGGAGGAGGATTTGTGGCTGATAGGAGTAAGGATAGTTTTTGGGTTGAATCGTTAAGATTTGGCGTTAAAATAAGCTTAGAGATTATTGGTAGGTGTCTTATAGATACTGCAGAAATGTATGGGGCGGATCATTCTGAAGAAATTGTGGGTCAAGCCATAAGCGAATTTGATAGAGAGGATATTTTTATTGTTACTAAAGTAAAAGCAGAAAACTTAAAGTACCAAAAGCTCCTAAGGGCGGCTAATAGAAGCTTAGATAGGCTCGATGTAAAATATATAGACTTGTATCTGATCCATTGGCCAAACTTTTCGGTTCCATTGTCTGAAACTATGAGAGCTATGGAGTATTTATATAATGAAGGAAAAATAAGACATATAGGTGTTAGTAACTTTGGTGTGTCCTTAATAGAAGAAGCCCGGGAATATTTATCATGTGCGGATATCGTAGCTAATCAAGTGAAGTACAGTATTTTAGATAGAAAAGTTGAAAAAGAAATGTTGCCGTACTGTCAGAGGGAAGGAATAATTTTGATGGCGTATACGCCACTTGAACAAGGAAGATTAGCAAAAAATAGAATTCTTAAAATGATTGGAGAAAAATATGGTAGAACAGCAGCACAAGTAGCGCTAAATTGGCTAATATCAAAAAATAATGTGGTGGCTGTACCTAAATCTGAGCATAGATCTAGGATAAAAGAGAACATAGAAGCAATGGGATGGAGACTAAAACCAGAAGATATCGAGATTATCGATGAGAAATTTTCTGCGGGATTTTATGGCGACAGAAGAAAAAACGGGTGAGGGGGATATCATAGTAAATATGTTTAGAGATAGCTTTCCTATAATATTTGCACCTAGAGAATATGCTGTGGGGTCACCGTTTGCGATCGTAAGAAGTAAAAACAAAACAATCATAGCGAATATATATTCTTACAATTATCCAAGAGTAAGAAGGTTGTTGTCTAAAAAAAATAGGTTTTTAGTAAATGTGGATTTGATTGATGCGTTGGGATATCCAGAAAGTATAAGCATTGAGACTATCGATCCAAGTAGGAGCCTGTTTGTATACGGAACACTTTTGTCGAAATACTGGAATCCGCATATTGGGCGTCTTTATAATGGCTGGTGTAATTTATTACACAAGGAATCTATGATAAGGGGTATTATAAGGGGGATGGAAGCGGTATGGCCAGAAGATTGGATGTATCCTTTTGGCATAATGAGAGATAATAGAATAGTCCTAGGTGAGATATACTTTAACTTAGAACTAGAAGATTTTATATATCTAGATAATATTGAGTCTGGTTACAGGAGAAGAAGAGTCAAGGTATTTCCTGCTGAGAATGCCCCAAATTGCGCTCCGTTAAACATATGGGTACACGAATATAAGCGAGATATAGAGGGATATAGTGCAGATACTTATCGTTATGGTGACGCGTACTATCTCAAGGATGAAAGAGAATACGTATACTTTGAGTTTTCTGAAGATCTCTATGTTAAGTGGATTATTGGCAACACTCCGATAATATTGACATGTCCTCATGGTGGCAATCTTAGACCTGATAGTATCCCAATTTATGAGGATAAGAGTAGCGATACAAGAACATTCG
>JAUQYS020000083.1:0-4373 GCA_030587585.2 Candidatus Njordarchaeota archaeon | reverse complement strand
ATAAAGAAAGCTAATATTAACATTATCACAAACTCTTTTATCTCCTTCAGGACCGTTCAATATGGTGTATGGAACGGAATTCAGAAGTCCATACATAAGCTTATCACGTAATTTTTTAACATATTTTATGTTGGACTCAAAGTTGTCGAATGTCAGTTCTATTGCTTTCTTGAAGCCAGCAATAGCAGGTATGTTTTCTGCACCTGGCCAGAGTTTTTCTGCGCTTATCTGCCCCCTAATAATGGGTTCTAGCTTTATTCCTTCTCTAACAAATAATGCACCTACGCCTTTCGGCCCCAATATTTTATGACTGCTTATAGTCAGCATATCGATACCAAGATTTTTTACATCGATTTTTATTTTGCCAAAAGCATCAGCTGCATCCGTATGGAACACTATATCTGGATTTATGTCCTTAGCAATTTGTACAAGTTCTTTTATATTTTGGATAGTTCCTATCTCTTGGTTGACCATTTGAATAGAGACAAGCACAGTGTCTTTATCTATGAACGATGAAAAAATCTCCGAATCTACAAATCCCTTTTCGTCTACAGGCAAAAGTTGTACTTTATTACCAAAATGAGATTGCGCAAAGTTTGCCGTAAAGAGAACACTTCCATGCTCTATTATTGAGGTAACTATTTTTCTTTTCTTCTTCCGATGTGCTAGAAGAAATCCTAAAATTGCCAGATTATTAGCCTCAGTACCACTGTGCGTAAAAATTATTTCCTCGGGCTTAGAGTTTATTATTTTTGCCAATAATTCTTTAGTCTCATAAAAAAGCTCATAGGCCCCCCATCCTGGTTTATGAGTGATCGCGGGATTACCATAACCACGTTTATTATAGTATGGGATCATAGCCGATAGAACATCAGGAGGCACAAACCCACTGTTTTCTAGATCAAAATATATCTCGCGAGGAGGCGCGCCATGAGCTTTGAGAAGATCTTTTACCGACATATTTCACACTTTTTTAGTGCAGAACAATATGCAGGTTTTGTCTTCAACTTCCTTGGTTTTTATCTCAAAACCATTCCTCTTTAATAATATCTCGGCAGCATCGAAAGGCAAATCTTCAAGATTAAATACTATCTTAATAGAATCATATTTTTTTGCTTCTCTAAGCTTCCTATTGAGTCTCATAAGAGGATGCCCAGTGCAGCCTGGTTCATATTTTGATAAATCGATCACATACAATATTATCACCTATTTTCTTCGATTTTAGGAGTTATTCTTAGCATTTCTATAGCTTTTTCCTCATCTAAGACCTGTTTTTCTAGGGAAGTGAGGTTCTCAGGCAACCATTCTGGCCTTAAATTATTTTTTTCGAAATACATTCTGATGGCTCGCCTTAAAGCACCTACCGCAAGAATTGAACAATGAAATTTTATTGATGGAAGTCCTCCTAGCTTATCTGAAATCATTTTCCAAGAAATATTCCATGCGTCTTTCATAGAACGGCCAATGATCATATCTATGAGAATAGACGCTGCAGCAATATTAGCCGCGCAGCCGTAGCTCTCAAACTTAGCGTCCTCAATGAAATAATTGGAACCTCTTTTTTTTATCTTCAAATAAACTGTGATCAGATCTCCGCAGGCAGGGGAACCGGCACGTGCGACAATATCAGCATCTTTTAGTTCTCCAAAGTGTTTGGGATTCCTAAAAATTTCTAGTATTATCGGAGAGTAAGGGAGAGGTATCCTATTAGACATTTTCGACGCCTATAAATTTATAATTGTATGCCTATATTTTGAAAGATATTTCACATATTTCTATACTAATTATATAATATTTTGTTGATTTTTAATAAAATCTGAGAAAAAGTATCATTAACTTTTATGTGGATAAGTGTTGCTTCTTGGTGGCGTTAGGTTGATCTAGAATTTTTTGCTAGTGATGCATTTTTCTATTTTTCTTTGCATTACAAAAATTAAAGATTTTCCGTCTGCGTTAGTTTTTTGTTGATAGAAAAGTATACTTTTTTATAAACAAAATTGTATACAATATATTAGGTGGATTTGGGTTGAGTGCTGTACTTAGTATTAGGATTAATAAGCGTCTTAAGAATTTGATGAAAAAAGTTAAGGTTGATTGGAAAAAAGAAATTGAAGAATTCATCAGTGCAAAAATTAGAGAAGAACTCAAGCATGTATACTTAGAGGACGCGAAGAAAATAAGAAAGAAGATCTCTCCTATTGATAAGAGCAATGCTGAGTTAATTAGAGAGGATAGGGATGCGAGATAATGTTGTTCTGGATTCTTCCGTGATAGCTGCAATATACTTTACGGATCCATATAGTGATTGGGCTAGTAGTATTGTGAAGCTTTGCAGAGAATGCTACACATTGGATATAGCGTACGTTGAGATAGGAAACGTTGCTTGGAAAAGAATACATATTTTTGGACAGCCTGAGGAAGCAATACTTCTCGGGCTGAAGAGTGCCATCAGATTTATTGATAACGTATGCTTAGTTGTGGATTCCAGATCAATAATAGAAGAAGCAATAAATCTTGCGTTAGAAGAAGAAATAGCGGTTTATGATGCGCTCTTTGTTTATCTAGCTAAGAAGAATAATGCATCATTGGCAACTTTAGACAAAAAGCTAATAAGCAAGCTGAAGAATACAAAATACGGTAGCATAGTAGTACACCCATACTAAAAAAATGTTTTTCCAATCCTGAGAGCATTAATATAGAAAAGGTAATACTGTGGGCTCTTATTTTATTTTTTTAAATATTATATGATTATTATGGTGTGATGGTTGGCTTATTTTGAGTTTAATTATCCTATAGGGCTATTTATTCTATTTATTGTAGCTCTGGTGCTGTTTTCTGTTGAATCGTTATATTTCAGCTATGTCTTCTACTTCGTAAGTAAGAAGCATGAAATCGAGAGACTTAAGCTTCTTTTCATTGGTTTTTTGGTTTTAGGCATTTCGTCTGTTTTCTATGTGTTGGGCTGGATATATTTTGCTATTTATGGATCGGCCGCAACTCCTATTAATTTATTTACTTTAGTAGTCAATTTCTTACCTCTTGTTGTTGGATTATTTGTTGCGTCAACATTTGTTTGGTATATGTCATTTTATGCTTATGCTCGGCTTCAGAGAAATGATAGACTGGGAAAAATGGACTTCTTTGTGTTAGGGGCTGGAATTCTGGGAATTATTCTTTCATTGGTGCCTCAAAATATGTGGATGCGCTCTGATCTTCCTCGTCTACAAGAACCAACACCTTGGAATCCTAATCCTCCAGTATATATAGAAAGCTTAGTCAGATTATCAACTGCTCTGCTTATCATTTTTATAGGATTTATGACAGTTTTTGCATATTATCTACTATATAAGAGAAAGTATCGTCAAGATCCTGAGGACATAATAACAATAAAGAGGTATGTGTATCTGCTCGTTGGGATACTATTTATGGTAATAGCGAATGTTGCAATGGCTATGAGGGATGTCGCTGCTCTTCGTGGAGAGGAAATGTTACCTCAATCAATAATTACCTTGATAATAGTTACCTTTCTTCAGGTTATTTCGGCTTTTGCACTTTATGTCGGGATAGTCGCTCCAGAGTGGATAACCCGAAGGTGGACTAGGAAATGAGTCAGCAACAAGCTTTACCGAAGCCCTTATCTCTTACAATAAAGTGCCCGGAATGTGGTAGAGACGTACACGTGATCATAAAGCCTCAGGATTTTGAGGACTCTCTTTCTGGTCTTGTTAGGATACCTATCGAGCATAGTGAGCCTTCTCCCCACATGTTGATTTTGGACATAGATCAAAGTGGATTTGTTAGGGGAGCATATCTTTATAGATATATATCTAAGCCGCGAATAGTTAAGATCGGGGGTCTCATAGAAAATCTTGGAATAAAAAATTTGGCGTACATATTATACTATTTATTGAAGGGCGACAAGATATATCTGCATGGAGACGAAAAAACTATTAAAATGATAAGTGATCTTGCATTTCTCCTCGGCGAGAAAAACATAATTGTTTCTAATAAAAACGAGGCCAAAGAGAGGATAGATATCAAAAAAATAAAGAAGCCAAAAGCAACTATGAGACCACTACTACAGATAGTTTTACGAGCAGCCAATTTGTCAAGCGATGATGCTAGAACTGAATGGATAAAAAAAGAGTATTCTAAACTGAAGGAAGGATTAGAACTATTGAAAGACATAATAGCAACAAAAAACTCCTGGACACTTGATTCCCTTCTCGTCGAAATAA
The DNA here is from genome assembly GCA_030587585.2 of Candidatus Njordarchaeota archaeon. Classification (GTDB taxonomy): domain Archaea; phylum Asgardarchaeota; class Njordarchaeia; order Njordarchaeales; family Panguiarchaeaceae; genus Panguiarchaeum. Next base: position 135 of record JAUQYS020000083.1, on the reverse strand, counting down.
AAGCTGACGTTAATAAGGATGACCTGCGCCTACTTTTGGACATTCTAGAAAATAAGGGATATAAAGTCTCAACAAAGATCAAAGATACAGAATACAAAATAAAAAGCATGTTTGTATAGCTTGCTTAATGAAAAA
>JAUQYS020000062.1:0-10607 GCA_030587585.2 Candidatus Njordarchaeota archaeon | reverse complement strand
AGAATTAAATTTTGGAAGCCTTACCACTTTGAATTTTATATTCTTGCGTTCCATCCAAAGTCTTAGATCATCTTCTGATATTTTTTGATCATAACCCAACGCGATTATATCGGGTTTTATTTTTTCTATTATATCAAACAAACTGCCTTGTTCATTTCCTAGAACTACTTCGTCTACTGGCTTTAAGCTTTTCACAATTTCCATTCTTTCCTTTTCGTCAAATATTGGTTCCCGGCCCTTTATTCTTTTTACATTTTTGTCTCGCGCTATTATAACAATAAGCTTAGCATTTTCCGCTAATTTTTTAGCCGCGTTCAGGAATCTTATGTGGCCTATATGTATTATGTCAAATGTTCCTCCTACCAATATCTTTGTTTTATTTTTTTCTGTTTCCATTAGAGTTAGACCTCATATTTCATCAAATCTGCTACAATTATATTCAAAAAATCTTTAATATCAATCACAATATTCTGAGGGCTACATGCATGCCTAGGGTCTCGCATTTCTCTATCTACCGAATAACTTTTGCACATTAGGTGCGCCAAAATATGAGAGCAATATTCTCTCTCTCTACGCTTTCCTAAAATATATAAAACAAAATCGGGGCATGTGCAGAATATTTTATTGTTACTCTCGATAACCCAATAGTTATCTTCTTCACCAACAATATACCACAACACCACGTCATTATCCGCTGAGATGTATACCTTTATTTTTGCACTACTTCTAGTAACAATTCTTAATGCCTTTGTGTATATCTCATGAAAATAAGAATTATAAAACGCAACAATTTTATTTGTGTCGATTTTTTCTTTCATAATCTCACTGAAAATCTATCCTTATTAAACATTATCGAATAAAAAGTGATGTATAAAGTAGAAAACAGACCAAAAAACTCTAGCTTTTCTTTCTGCGCCTCTGTTCTAATGCTCGTCTTAGCTCAAAAATAAGTTGCATTCTAGGCGGCAACGCAGGAGGACTAGGAGGACCAGACGCAGACGGAGCCTGCTGAGGCTGCTGAGGCTGAACAGCAACAGGAGGCGGACCCTCTGGCGGCTTTGGTCCTCCTACAGCACCTGATTCAACTATTGGTAGAGCCCGTTCCTCTTTTTCAATTTCCTTCTTTTTCATACGTTCCTTGAGAACTTCTACAGGCTCCTTTCCTAAGACTACAGCTTCGATTATATCAGCTCTTTCTTCCAAGTCATCGATCGTACTATGAAGCATATTTATTATATCTATCATCACCATGACAGCTTCACGCATAAATACGTCTAAATCGCTTACAACATTTGCAAGCATATCATACTTACGTTTTAGATTTATTGCTTCTTTAGCAAGCTTCTCAAGTTTGATTGCCATTTTAAACCACAATCTATATCTCTTCTCCTCAAAAATACTAAATAAAATATTTAAAATGATCTTTTAGTTATTAATAGGATAAAACAATCTAAATAACGAAAGTGCTACATCCCCGACAAAAACACAGCCGCCGTGGCGTAGTGGTTTGCGCGCCGGACTCATAATCACTTGAGGTGAAGGTCGACTAAATCCGGAGGTCGCGGGTTCGAGTCCCGCCGGCGGCACTTGGTGTGGGCCGGTGGCCTAGTGGCTATGGCGTCCCGTTGACGACGGGAAGGTCGGCGGTTCGAGTCCGCCCCGGCCCATTTTTTTCGTATGCGGGGGTTCCGGAGTTGGTTAAACGGGCGGGACACTTTCTAGCCCGACTCAAGATCCCGTGGTGTATGCCTGCGCGGGTTCGAATCCCGCCCCCCGCATGGATGATTTTATTTTTTCTCCGTTAGTGATATTATATTTTTTAAAATTTTTCCTATGTGTCCTATATCCTCGAAGAAAAATATCGCATACTCATTTTTGAAACCCATGATTTCGTTTATGATTTGTTTACTTACTCCTTTAGGAGGATGCTCTATCATCTGAAAAGGCAAAAATTCTCGAGAGAGAAAATATGTAAGTGCTAGGTCATATTCTACGTCTATTGGATCAAAACTTTTATTAACTATTTTTGGCTTGCGTGCAAAAAAATCAGTAAGCGTGATGGATGGTACTTTTTTCTTTGATACTATTTTTTGTATTATGACTTCGGATAATCTTTTATTTTGAGCCGTTTCAGGATCATATATCCGGTAGTATAACCTATATGGTAGGAATAAATTGATAAGTCTCTCTATGATATCCTGAAGATTTTCGTTCGGCGTTGTTTTACTGTGATTTATCTGCCACTTAATTTCTTCCATAATCACCAAAAATGTTCTTATGAATGGATACAAAGATGAATAGCCTATTATAGCTTTGCTACTTCCGAGATCTATCTCAAAATCTATTTTCCAGAGTAATAGTTCTGCATCAAAAAACAGATAAGCCTTATAACTACCCGCCCTAATGACTTTCGTCTTATCGATGATTTCAGAGAGATATTTCTTTAGTTCTGCACTTGTGCTCCTAAAAAGTCTTACAGCTGGATTAATTAAAATGTTCTTTTTTATTTTCCTGTCCTTTATTTCTATAGAATCAACAAATAAGAGATCTATGGCTCTTCGATCAGTCATTTTTATCTTTCCATATCGAAATATTCTGATACCTTAAAATGAGTTTCATTATTATTAATAATCAAGCATGGGATACAAATGCCTAGAAAGATAAAAATAAAATGCAAAAAATGTGGAACAATTTTTAATTCTTCCGACGAACTCAACATCATAAAAACTTGGCATATGGTCTCGCCAATGCCCGACAAAAATGGAAATCTGACCATTACAATAATGGCTAGTTGGATATGTCCGCAATGTGGCGCCAAAAACACTGGAAAAATTTCATCAATAAAATCAAACTCAGAGCTCAGAGGCAAGAGTCCTTCACAAAGACTTATAGACATGATACAACAGAAAAAGACAATAAGTATTTCTGAACTAGCAAATTCTATAGGCATGAGCAAAGAAAATGTCAGAAAAGCATTAGAATACATGATAAAGAAAAAAATTATAAACGCTTTAATCGAAGACAATGTTATAAAAGTGCTATAGTCTCCTCTGCATAGGCGGTTTAAAGCTTTCTTCGCCACCTTTTTTCTTTTCTTCTTTTGGTTTACTAGCAATAATTTCGTCAATTCTTAAAATTGTTGTAGCTGTCTCTATAGCGGTAGTAAGAATATTCGCTATCACTCTATAGGGGTCTATAAGACCTTTCTCTTTGACCCTTACTATATCGCCTTTTATCGCATCAAAACCCCACTCACCAAGTTCATTCTTTGTTTCTTTTCTTAGCTTATTTAACATATCAATAACATCCTCGCCAGCGTTCTCAATAAGACACCTTGGTATAGATTCAAGTGCTTCACTGAAGGCTCTTGCGACCTCCTTCTCTTTACCCGTGAGATCCTCAGTTTTGTCGGTCCAGTCTCGCAATTTGACTGCTAGAGCCATTATAGTTGCCCCAGCTCCCCCAACTACTTTTTTATCCTCTAGGATATCTTTCAGCACATTTATCGCGTCTTGAAGAGCTCTCTCGGCTTCATCGGTTATGTGCTTACTTGCTCCACGAATTATAATAGTTGTTGCGCCAGTAAACTTAGGTTGTTCTACAAATACCATCTGATCCTCTCCAACTTTCCTTTGATACACTAGTCCAGCATAACCAATGTCTTCATCCCTTAAGTCCTCAATATTGCTAACTATTTTTGCACCTGTAGCTCTACTTAATAGTCTCATATCTTTTCTTCTCACTCTCCGCACTGCCATTATTCCATTTTTTGCCATTATATCCTGAGCCTGATCGCTGATGCCTCTCTGACAGAACACTACATCGACTTTTAGATCTATTAGCTTTTTAACCATATTCTTTATTAATTCATGCTCTTTTCGCCTAAGCTCTTCAAATGCTTCAATACTATCAACTGTAACATTACTAGTAACATCGGCCTTCTCAACTTCTATGTTCTGATCTATCAACGCGATGCGTGCCTCTTTTTTAAGTTTAGGCATTTCCGGATGAACCACCTTTTTGTCAATTGCAACTCCTTTAACCAATATGGAGTCACGAAGTGTCTTTCCTTCTTTTTGAATAATATTGATCAGATCGGGGTCAAGGTAATTACGATCCTTATCGTATGCGGCTACTGCAGCCTCATATGCTAGATTTGCAAAGTACATCCTATCCTCTTCCGGCAGCTTGGAATTCAGGGCACTTACCGCAGCATTTATAAGAATTTCCCTATCTTTCTCAATATCCACACTCCAAGATAATTCATCTAGGAATTCAAGCATCTTCTTTCTTATTTTCTTTAGTGCATTCGTAATTATTATCGGATGAATTCCCTTATCCGCGAGCTTATCCGCTCTATTTAAAAATTCGCCAATCAATACTACTACGCTGGTCGTACCATCTCCCGCAGTATAGTCTTGAGACTTAGATGCTTGTACAATAAGCTTCGCTGCAGGGTGAGCCACATCCAGCTCATCAAGAATCGTAGCACCATCATTTGTTATTATAATATCACCCAAAGAGTCAACCATCAGCTTATTCATCCCCCTAGGTCCTAAGGTCGTTTTGACAATTTCTGCCAAAGCATTTGCCGCCGCAACATTATTATGCAGAACTTGCCTACCTCTTTCCCTCGCAGCATCTTCTCTTAGAATTAAGACTGGAATAGCACCAGCCGTAGGTGTCGCAGCCATATAATATCACCACATAGCAACTTACTAATATATTGTTATATCCCGATAGGTTAGAAACCCTTAATTTTTGATATTTAAATATTACTATTTATTCCCACTAATCATAAATACAAAAACACTACAACGAATATATCCTTAATCATAACGCTCCAAAGCCTCATAACGCATATTAAAATAGAGCAACCAAAAAGCGCATAAAAAAGCGCAGAAACACAAAAGCAAATGCACTAACAAAAGCAAAAATAGAAATCATTGCCTCTTCAATCTTCTCAAATATTTCTTACGATAAAACGCTAACAACGTCACAACCAACTGATGAAACGCCTCCCTGATATTATAACTAGTCAAAGCTGAAGTCTCAATATATGGGATAGGAATTCCCAAAACATTCGACAAACGCTCAGCATACTTCTTACCAACCTCAGGAGGAAGACACGGTCTCCTATCACGCAGATCGGCCTTATTCCCAACAAGAATCAATGGCCATGCACCTCCAGCATTCCTCCAAAATTCATTAATCCAATTAGGTAAAGCCAAAAATGTCTCCTTACGCGATAAATCGAAAACTGAGATTGCAGCCCTAGCGCCGCGATAATACAAGGGACGCACCTGAGAGAACTGCGGTTGCCCCGCTAAGTCCCAAATCAAGAATTCGCATGAAACACTACCTAATACCGGATCCGTAAAAACGTCTCTCTTCACATAGAAGTCTGCGCCCACTGTTGCTTTGTAGCCATGTATGAATGTTTTGCCTAAGTATGCTCTCGCTATTGATGTTTTTCCGACAGCACCTTCTCCGATTAGCACTAATTTTATTCTTATTAATTGTGCACTCATTTGCTAGCACCATAATAGCAATGTCTATTCATATTTCCTATTCTTATTTCTTTTAAAAGTAGATACTCTTGCAAAATTTATACTATAATTTTTCTGGCGCCATGCTTAGTAAGAATTTATTTCCGACATGGACTCTGTTGAGATATTTTTTTGCTACATTCTCGCATTCATATACTAGCCTAGCTGGTGATATTGGAAGGTCTCTCATCATCCAGTCTGGATGAAATACTAATAGAGAATATGGAATGTCTGGGTTCAGCTCAGCCACAAATTTTGCTATTTCCTCTACGTCATCAGGAGTTATGTATCCTGGTACAATAAGTGTTGTGGCCGTTAATATCGGAATCTTTGTTTCTTCCCAAAATTTATAGTATATTTTCTCGAAATTTTTATATGTTTGGCCATTAGGAACACCAGATAATGCTATCGATAAGGGAGAATTTTTCGGAGTTTTAAGATCGAATTTTATTATCCCTCCCGACACAGCAATCTGTTCCGCTGCTTTCAGAACTAGGACACTATTTCCCGCCCCATTCCATTCGTAACATATCCTTAATATTCTTTTTTTTGGTAGGCTCTCTAATATTGTTTTGTTGGCTCTTATTGTGAATGGTAAATGCGGTTCTGGGCTTCCGCCAAAATAGCAAATACATGTAATTTTTTCATTACTGATAACAATATCTACAAACTCATTTAAATCATATATTTTTCCTTCTCTAACATTTTTGTGCTCGGCGTTTTGGCAAAAAAGACAATTAAAATTGCATCCATAAAAAAATACTGCCAAATTATAATATCCAAATTCTGGACCATTCCTAGTAGCATACTCTGGATAGCCCAGTCCTGTACCGGCTGGACAAAACCAGCTCGCACAACAGTTGGTAACATGCGGATCAAGATAGGGATACATCACAGCATGATTGGCATCTGATAGTTGCCTTATCATTCCATTTTTTGACCAGCGCAAACCACAATAACTTATGGTGTTATCCCTTTCGAATCTGCATATGTTTGCGCAAATATTGCAAACCAATTTGCCTTCTTTTGGGGGGCTTGGGGGCAATCCATAATATTCTCTAGAAATAGCGTGTGCTCTTTTGATATATTTCCTCGCACTAGAAAAATTATTTATTATGCAGTCTCTACAGACACCCAAAATATCTGCAATAATTTTTTCTTCTCCACATATCTTGCATATTTTTTTGTATCGCTTACTGTGTCCAGAGAAGAACATATTACTCAACATGTATCCATAAAAATATCACTAAAAACTTTATGATATGATACACAAATTTAGAAAAATATGATCAACCTTTCCTAGCAGCCGCGAATATCTTAATAACATCTCTATGTTCTAGTTCATAGTCGGCAGATAGCTTCTTCTTAGTTCTGCAATCCAATGCATATATAAATGTTCTTTCCAAATCACTATGAATTTTTCCAGCAAATTCTTTTGCTGTTGTTCCTTTTGACACAAGAAAAACATCTGGTAACACATTTCCCTTTCGATCAGTTAGCTTATTTTCATCCTCCACAGGAAACACAGCTATCATTTTCCCAACATCAAAAACAACATGATTAATAGCCCTTTGAACACCAGTAGATCCCCACTTCTCCATCAACTCAGCGATTTTTTCTAGGAGCATTTTTTCCCTGCTAGAAATTTTATCTTCACGTAAAACCTCAAATGATGCTGCTCCCCGTATATATCTAATTATCCCTCTCTCAGCAAATCTAATGAGCGCCAACTCTGCAAGAGCCGACGCTGGAACAACATCAATCCCGATCTCTTTCATTCTTCTATAATTTTCTTCCGATACCGATATGTCTATCTTATTCGCCACAATCACGATAGGTTTCGATACCTTCCTCAAAACTCCAGCCAACAAATACAAATCATCATCAGACCATCTCGTAGGATGATCAACATCCAGATCTACCTCAGATAACGCTACCCGAATATGCTCTCTACGTATATTAAGACCAGATAAAAGCTCCGCCAAACTCGAAACAATATTCTTCCTTTCAACCTCAACTTTCCGAGCAAACTTCGCCCAGTTCTTACGCAAAATTTGCCAAAACCACCTCCTTATCTCTTCCTCTAAGAACTTAATATCCTCAATAGGATCCCATGAACCTGGACGCCCAAGATCTTTGCCTTCAGAATCATAGCGCCCCGAAGCATCAACAATATGCAACAAAACATCAGCTTGTCTCAGATCATCCAAAAATTGATTACCTAAACCACGACCCTGCCACGCTCCAGGCACTAAACCTGCAACGTCCCATATCTCTATCGGCGCATATCTTACTCCATCCACACATATGGAATTCCTCGGATTATCTCTCACACCAAATTCACGACACACACAAGAAAAAGTAGCATAACCAACTCCAACATTTGGTTCTATCGTCGTGAATGGATAATCAGCTATCTTGACCTCTTTCCCGGTAGCAGCCGAGAAAAACGTAGATTTCCCACTATTAGGCTTCCCAAGAAGACCGCATCGAATCATCTTCAACACTCTTCCTCAAAACATAACATCATCAATACAAAAACCCAAATAGACAATACAAAACAAAAAAATTACATAAAACAATCACATAAAATCCAGACAATAATCCATAAAACCAAAAAAATACTTACGCAATAATCCACAATAACGTTAGCAAAATAGAAAAATCTATAATCTGGCGCCGGGGGCCGGACTTGAACCGGCGACCTTCCGGTTAACAGCCGGACGCTCTACCACTGAGCTACCCCGGCACAAATTCTACTTTGATCCTATAATATTTTTTATCTATCATTTTAAAGTTTAAATTTGATATTTGACTGTCTGTGTGGTTAAAGAAAGGTTTGATTCGATATGACCGATATTCCAAAGATTAAGATACGTGCCACATCAACGAAGTCAAGGATATTGAAGCAGCTTATGCTTAAGTTCCTTTTAAATGAGTATCTCAAGAAAAAATTGTCCGAAGAGGTTCCACTTGCTGGTTTTGTGAGTGCTGATATTCAGGCGGCATCTTTAGGTTATAGAATCATAATTGAGTGCAAGAACCCACGTATTTTGATAGGACGACGAGGAACTCGGCGGAGAAGACTTGAAGATGATATAAAGCGAGAGTTTGGTATCGAGATAGCGAAGTTGGAGATCACCGATATTAAAAATCCCCCTGAGCTTAATGCTCAGTTGGTAGCTGAATCTATCGCTAGAGCTATTGAGAGAGGCGCTAACCCTAGGAGAGTAGCATATTTCTATATTAGGCAGGCTCTCGAAAAAGGTGCTCTTGGTGTTGAAATAAGAGTGTCAGGACGATTGAGACGTAAGCGTTCTCAGAAATTGCGCTTTGCTGACGGAAAAATACTATATACTGGTGATATTGCAGAAAAATTTGTTTCTGATGGCTATACTCGTTTTCAGCTTAGGACGGGCACTGTTGGTGTCCGTGTTAGGATTGTTCTTCCAGAAACAAAGGATCACTTGGTTGATAATGTTATTATAAAAACACCAGAGGAAGCCGAGGCTGACATAAACAGCATCGAAGCAGACATAGAAAGGGAGTTTAATAGTATTCTAGATAAAATTAGCGAAGAAAAATTAGGTGAGGTCGAAGAAGCATGAGGGTTCGTGATATTAGAAAAATGAGCCCCGAGGAAAGAGCCAAGACATTGCGGTCTTTAAAGATGAAATTAGTAACTCTTAGAACACGCTTGAAGCGTGGTGGAATAACAAATACTGCGGAAATAAGAAACGTGAAGAGGGATATTGCTAGGCTATTAACTGTAATGAGAGAGCTTGGTGAGATCTAGTAGTAAAGAAATATCCTTTAGTGTCTTTTAGGAGCTTTATAGACTGTGAAATTAAGATACTATATTCAAAGAATAAAGCCCTCGAGAATTTATCTGGTAGAATAATATTCGAAACCAAAAACATGTTGTTTATTGAAAAAAATGGTAAAATAAAGAAAGTTCCTAAGAGTGGCTCCGTTTTTCTTGTTAAGCTAAACACTAGAAATATAATCGTTTGCGGTGATTTTTTGGTAAATCGTTACGTCAAGCTTAAAAAAATTATCCGAAAATAACCACAACATATTTAGTATCATCTCACGTATCGGCGCTCATATTAAGTGAAATAGTTTGGCGATATCTATATTCTCAACCATTCTACTCTTCTTCTTGTTATCAAGCTTCGCTTCAATATACATAAGCTTGCCTATTAGCCCTATTTCTTCTCTCAGGTCTTTTATCTCGTTGTCAATTTCACTTCTATTTCTTATCAAAACCATTTGTTTTTTTTCTATCAGTATTTCCTTTTCGTTTACTGCTAGGATATCACTTAGCTTTATTCTAAGTAATAAATCCTGAGCTGATACCATAATGGAGACTTCCTTATTGTCTAGATCAAGTAAAACCCCTGAACACACCCCTATTGTTTCTGCCTCTTTTGTTACAACTTTTTTTCCTAATAATACTCCAGGAAACCCAGCCTCATATAACACAACTATGTTTCTCATATTTTCTACCCGAGGCAACTATATGCATGCTTTATTTATAAAAAAACATATTATCTTAAGAATATTGAAGACAAAAATGATGACACTGGGCGTTTCGGATTGCGAATGAAGAACTGTAGCCCTTCTGATCGGTGCTTTTATTGCCACGAACTCATGTAGAAAAATTTGTTGAGCGCGAAATTATATATGATAAAAAACATTGGACACTACTAGAAAGTAAGAGATCTATCGCTAATGATATCCTAAAATACTTGGCTAGACGCGGAATAAAAGGATACATCTTTGGAAGTGTCGCACGAGGAGATGTCCATAAAAATTCAGACGTAGAGATAATTGTTTTAGAGCATTCGCTACTATCTATTATCGATATATATTTGTCCCAAGGATTCAATATTGTTGAAAAGGAAATTATTCAAGCCACACCTAATTCTGCCCTTAAAGCCCTATTTCATTTGGACAACATGACACTTATCGTTGTCCCGATAGTCCCTCTAAGTAGACTCGAATATGAGTTTTATAAATATGGTGGAATTATTGGACTTCCCTCTTCATTGGATC
>JAUQYS020000178.1:0-3320 GCA_030587585.2 Candidatus Njordarchaeota archaeon | reverse complement strand
TAGGTATTCTCTTAGGCATATTTTTGGTTCTTTTCCCTAACAAACTCTCTGCATCTGAAGGCATTTTTTTCCAGCAATACAATGGAAACTATAGCTACAGTAAGATCTCGGTAAGCGAAGACGCATGGAATATTAGTGATGCGATCGAATATATAAGGAGCTGTCAACATGTGGATGGAGGCTTCGGATCTCCAGGACAAATAAGCTATCTAAACTATACGTCAATGGCGTTATTGGTTTTAGGTTGGTTGGGCTCTTTAAACAAAATAGATTTAGAAAGTGCGGTAGATTTTATGATGAGTTGCTATACTGGTTATGGTTTTGGAAATATTCTCTACCCCGACTTTCCAGATATATTAAGCACTTGGTATGGAGTTAAGGCATTATGGTATTTGGGGAGATTGGATCTTATTGATGTAAATGCTGTGAAGGACTATATTCTTAGTTTGGATTGGGACTCCACAGTAACTATAGCTCTAGCTGTAGATATTCTGGATATGCTAAACTATATTGACTTGGTTGATAAGGACGCCATACTATCATACCTAACATCTAATCCTCCAGATGGCGTAAATTACGCTGATATAGGATTTTTGAACACTCCCACGGATGCTTACCCTAATATAGTATCTTCGTGGGCTGGACTTACGATACTTTATACGTTAGGACTTATAAATTCTGCAGATACCGATAAGATCTCAGAATTTATTGTCCGTGCACAGAATAGCGATGGAGGATTTAGATCTAGTGAATACAGCTTGGAACTGAGTAGAATTGATTACACATACTTCGCTGTTTCATCACTTAGAATTATAGATAAGCTAGACAAGGGAAATATGCCCTTCGCTGCATTGTACGCAACTATAGTGGCTAATACTGGTGATTTAGGAGACGTGCTATATGCTTTATTAACATTGGAGTGCCTTAATAAAATAATGATTCCTCTCGCAATTAATGTTAATTCGACCGTTGTAAGTTTAGGAGATAGAGTAAACATATCGCTTAGACTTGTAGATGTCTACGGCGAGACAATAAACAATGCGTTAACAAGAATACAGATTGGTAATATATCCGCTATATTTTCCGAGAAAAACCAAAGATATGAACTTATTCTCGACACAAGAGGACTGGATAATGGCACATATAACGCCACGATTGTTGCTGAGAGGGCGCCATACACCAAATTTAGGTACAAATTCAATCTCACTGTTCTAAGATGCATGTATATTGGTGAGATATATTATGGAGGAGAAATCATTGTTGGAAGTAAAACCCAGCTGACACTACAGATTACAGATAGGTGGGGTCAATCAATTTCAGGTGCAAATGTGGTTGCAGTACTACAGGATAAGAAATACAAAATGTATGATGCGGGGGGAGGGATATATATTGCTAACATTACTCCTCAGTTCCCAGAGAAGAATGCAACCCTAATCGTAAGAGCATCAAAACAGGGATATCATGGTTTAATATATGTGTGCTATGTCGCGATACAGCCAAAAGAAATAACCAAAAATGTAGATCTTATACCCAAAGTCGTTGCATATGGGTTATTATTGTTATCTGTGATTGTTTTGGCGCGAAGCATAGAGAATGGTTTTTTATCCTTGGGGTACTTAGTGTTGCTTGTTGCTCTGCTTGACATATCTGGTGCCTTCAAATATGTAAACACAGACATAATACTGATGGGGATAAGTATATCCATAATCTTGCTTGTCGCTCACGAAGAAAGACAAAAAATACTGGGACTACTTGGGTTATTTGTCTGTGTGGGAATAATGGGACTATTATTTGGTTATGCAGCGTATTTCCTTTCAGCGATACTTTTCATTTCAGCGGCACTAGCGTACATAGTTAGTCCTGGAGAAAGAAATCTGATTCTCCGTGACTTGGCAAAAAGTATTGTGGGATGGACAATAACACTAATTTCGCTTAGTGCTGGGTTTATGTTTCTTCAAAATCCGTTCACTATACAGGGAAAATTAGCGCCTCCCGCAGGGATAGGCATTAGTTTTTCAGGTTACATCGCAATTCTTTGGTACAGCGTATTTGTGTTTATTCCCATAATCACAGCCTCTAAATTTGCATATATTATAGCCGCAGGATTGCGAATAAAGGTAAGCGAGCTATATAAAAGAATTACTGGCGAAACCAGTATTGATTCTAGAGAGAATAGAGAAGAGGGGGCTGAGGCACTATGAAATATGTGTTCGTAATAATGGTTATCCTATTGTCTTTATTCCCATGCTTAGGATGCATTGAAAGTTCGGAAGATGTTTTTCATGTTTCTATTTCTAGGAAAGGTGATGAGAAGAATATTGTTTTTGTTTCTAATTTGGGAGTCAATACAAGAAGAACTTGGCATAAATCACATAGAATCCAAATACAAGATTACGGATCCTCTGTAATAATTCAGAATGTTTATCACGAGCCTGAATATCCAGAGTATAGTGATAGTGTTACTGTTTATGCGGAGGTTTATGGTGCTGATAGGGTATATCTGAACTACACATCGGGCAATCAATATCATTATGTCGAGATGTCAAAGCAGACAGATAATATATATTATCATGTTATTTCACCAAATAGGTACGGCACAGTAATCAATTATAGGATTCAAGCGTATAACGACACTGCTTCTGAGTTCTCTTTTAGTGTTTGGTATAGCTTTAATTATAGCGACTATACGCCTCCCAAAGTTTTCGACATTAGCTTTCCAGTAGAAGGTATAACGAAGAAACCATTAAAATTTAGTGTTAATGCTACCGAACCAGAAAATGCGAGCGGCATATATGGTGTTTGGATTGTACTTCAGTTTAGTACTGATAATAGATCATGGGGTTCATCTACACTTTACGATATGGTATATAACGAATCATCAAGATTGTGGGAACTGAAGATATCATTTATTGACTATGGATATTATCGCCTATACTTCGTTGCTCAGGACAATGCAGGAAACCTTTGCGAAACACCGAGTGATAGCTATTATTATCTCCATATATATCCTCGCTATGCGGATATTATCGGGAACAATGTCTCTGTTGCATATAGCGATAGCGTATTGATAAGAATTCAGCTTATCGATCTGAACAATAGTGCACCAATAAAGTATGAATTCATTGACGTGTACATCAATAAAACATCTGGAGCTCAATACATTGCAACGATACAGACTAACGGAACTGGCTATGGATGGTTTACGCTGGATGCTGCGTGGAGTGTTGGGACATACGAGATGGTATTTATTTTTGAGCATCCTAGCTATAAGAGGTTGGTGAAAGCGGTAGTTGGTGTAGCGTGCTATCCGAACCTGCATG
>JAUQYS020000056.1:0-6760 GCA_030587585.2 Candidatus Njordarchaeota archaeon | reverse complement strand
CTTCTTCATGATTTCCTTGAAATCATCCTTCATTACTTCCTTTGTTATGCTTTCTAATATTTGAGGATAATCCTTCGTAGATGCGCGACGGAGATTATTTAAGAGATCATTGATGGATACCATATTTATACACCTTGAAATATATTAGGAAAGAATTATTTTAGCTTTTATATCGCAACGGATTTTTAATGAGTTCTTAAATCGATAATAAAGACCATGAATTTGATGCTTAGACGCGTTATAGTTTGGCTACTGGTTCTTTTTTGTTGTTCTTATTTTTGGGTAAGGTATAATGCTTATCTCTGATGCTTATTGTTTTTCCTAGGTCTTATATTTTAATGTCAATAGTAAAATGTTTTCTGTGGAATGAGAAATTTTCGGTGATATATTTGTCATATTGTGGACAGATACTTAAAATAGATGTTAGCAGACAAGCAACGGAAATTTTAAAGCTAAGAGAAGAATTGCTAATTAGACTGATCGGTGGGAAAGGTATTGGGGCCTATCTTCTCAACAAAATGGTGCCTAAACAAATAGATCCATTATCGAAGGCAAATTTGCTTATTTTTGCGGCAGGACCACTAAATAATACACTAACTCCTTTAGCATCAAAGATAGGGATATTCTTTAAGTCTCCATTGACTAGAGCCTATGGGGAATCATATGTAGGGGGAACAATGCCTATGTATCCTAAATCTGTTGGTTATGATGCTATAATAATAACGGGCAAAGCAAAAAATCCAACATATATTGTGATAGACAGAGAATCTGTGGAGTTTAGAGGCGCAAGAGATCTTTGGGGCTTAACAATAATAGAAACAGATGATACGCTCAAAAGAGAATACGGCAAGAAAGCAACAGTAGCATGCATAGGCCCTGCAGGAGAGAACAAGGTCTTATTCTCATGCATAGGAGTCGACAAGTGGCGTCAAGCTGGAAGATGTGGAGGAGGAGCTGTAATGGGATCCAAAAACTTAAAAGCAATAGTATTTATAGGTGGTCCGAAAATAATGGAGCCAAAAAGAAGAGATAAATTCAACGAATTGGTAAATAAGGTTATAGAAAAAGTTAGACAAAAGCGCGGAGTAAAGAATATGAGAGAATACGGGACGCCGCTAATGGCAACATTGGCAAATGAGATGGGGTTCTTTCCTACGAAGTACTGGTCTCAAGGAAGATTGGATGGATGGGAAAATATTAGTGCTGAGAAAATAAAAAACATTCTTTTGTCACTAAAGGCATGTTATGGCTGCCCTATTGCCTGTGGGCGGTATGTTAAGATAAATACTGCATGGGGTTCGGTGGAGATGGATGGACCAGAATATGAAACATTATATGCTCTCGGAGGGATTTTTGGGGTAACAAAATTGGAGAATCTTATATATTTAAACTACTTGGCGGATGCCTATGGAGTAGATACTATAACTTTGGGTAATGTATTGGGTTTTGTAGTAGAGGCATCCAGAAGAGAGAAAGTTAATATAGAGATAGATTACGGAGACATAAGTGTAGCGATAGACCTAATTAAAATGATAGCGTATAGAAATGATATTGGGGATATTCTTGCTGATGGCGTTGCTTTAGCGGCGAAAAAACTAGGCCTTGAAGACATAGCTATACATGTTAAGGGCTTAGAACCAGCTGGCTATGATCCACGTGTTTTGAAGGGAATGAGTATTGCTTTTGGTACATCTCCTAGAGGCGCATGTCATCTAAGATCTATGGCCTATATCATAGATATACGAAAACTAGCTGGGGAACCTAATGTTTTATCGGAGGAAAAAATTAGAAAAATAGTAGAATTTGAGGATTGGATGACGTCGTTTGATTGTTTAATATTATGCAAGTTTGGGAGAGACATATTCGATATGGAGCTTATGTGGGGTCTATATGTAGCTGTGACAGGATTAGAAATAAAGATGAGTGAGTATGTTGAGAACCTAAAGATGGTCACGTTGATGACAAGATATTTTAATGAGCGTGAAGGGTTTACGAAAGGTGATGATATTCTTCCTAAGAGATTTTTCGAGGAATCAATAAAAATCAACAACGAAGAGTTCAAGCTGTCGGAGCAAGAATACATGGATGCGCTTAGTATGTATTACAAGATGAGAGGCATTAATGAAGAAGGGAAAATAATGCATGATGTTAAAGATCGCATAGAAAATTTATTGTCTCACGGGATCGGTGATAAAGATAGCTAGAATATTAGCATTGTCTGATATTCATGAAAATCTCGAAATTCTGGAAAACATAATCGAAACATTATCTTTTGATATGATGGTGCTAGCTGGTGATATAACCGAGCTCAGAATTGTAGAATTAAAGGACATAATAGAAAAAATAGATAAGCCAATAGTGATAATTAATGGAAATCATGATTGTGTTGCTGGACTCAAAAGACTTGCACAAAAAAACAAGAATATCTATTTCTTGTCTGGAGACATAAAGACAATTGAAGTTGAGAATGAGGAACTCACATTTCTTGGTATAAGCGGGATATACGCTAAGAAAAAAAGAGACATCTTTCATTTTAATAGCAAAGATATTCTTAGAATCGCTAAGAAAATAATCAGAGATAACAATAAGGCCGATATAATAATATCTCACACACCACCCTATCATATGTCAGACTACTTGCCGAGAGGTGGGCGTGGAGGGCTTAAACATCTATTAATTCTAAATGATATTTGTGAACCAAAGATATGGATTACGGGACATACACATATGCTTGCGAGCGAAAAAGTGCGTGGTGTTTTATCCGTTAACTGCGGGATTGGATACATAGGAGACTTCGCCATCATAGACACGAAAAGAATAGCAGTAGTTCTCGGAAGATACTTCACTGGAACCGTACCGGCAATAGAAACAGCACTATGGGATTTTTTGTATAATCTTAGAAAAACAGAAAGCTATCACCGTTTATTGCAAGAAGAAACAACGTTAATATAGAAATCAAACTTCGGTAGATGCAAAAATTTCCATTAATGTTTTTCTCATGTAGTATGCTACTTTTATTCCTTCGTCCCCTAGATCGCAAGCACAAGCTCCACATTTTGGGCATTTATACCAACTACATCGCGGACAAATTTGCGATGATCTAATAAGAAACTTATGGCCGCATTTAAAACAATAAACAGAAGGATCCGCGAAGAAATTCAGGGCATTTTCCACAATTTTTGATATTGATAACCCAAGATTATGGGATCTTATTTTAGCTTTCTCTATTATTGTTTCTTCGACGGTTAGGGTTAGTTTCTTTTTGGGCATGTGGGCACCAATTAGTTTTATTTTTATACGTAAAAATACGTATAAATATGTATTAAAAAGTGACAAAAATGAAGATTTCAACAACATTAATAAGAGCAGCCGTAATTGCGGCGGGATATGCTGCAGTAACAATATTGATAGCTCCCATAGCATATGGGCCCATTCAATTTAGGATCAGTGATATACTTATGCCTATACCCTATTTGCCGTATTTTGGTTGGGCAGGAGTTATCGGACTTACAGTCGGTACTATTATAGCAAATATTGTTTCGCCTTATGGTCTCTGGGACATGATTTTAGGTGCATTATCGAATTTTATTGGTGGTTTAGGAGCTATGTTGGCTTATAAGATCAAAAACAAGAATGTTGGTATGTTAATAGCAGCTATGATCCCAGTACTTGTGGTAACATTCTTAATAGGCTTTATGTTGCTATATGTTATGTTTGGTGTTCCGTTTATATTGGCAGTAGGCGGAGTTTTTGTTGGGGAACTTGTTACTGCTGGTATTGGTGGGTTCCTTTTGATCAAGCGATTGGACAAGGTACTTGGTGAATTTTCGGTAGAATAAACATGAATCTAAGTATAATAGCCGAAGAGATCAGTGTTAGGGTTGGCCAGAAATACATATTGGAGAATATTAGTGCTTCTTTTTTTGGTCCTGGTTTATATTTTTTGATAGGCAGAAATGGTAGTGGGAAATCTACGTTTTTGCGTGTTTTGCCTGGTCTGATTTCGTATGAGGGAAATGTACTAATCAATGGTAAGAATCAAAGAGAATATTCACGTAAAGAATTAGCAGAGATAATAGGCTATGTCTGGCAGAACCCCCTGTATGGTTTTTTTGAAGAGAGCGTTGAAAGAGAAATATTATTTATTTTGAAGAATCTAGGGCGCGACTATAGTATGCTTGACAATGTAGTAGAAATGTTTAGAATAAGGCATCTTATGAAAAGATCTCCGTTTACTCTGAGTGGTGGTGAGGCTAAAAGAGTATCGATATGTAGCGTTATAGTTGCGGATCAACCAATAATTCTTTTCGATGAGCCAGAATCAGAAATGGATCTTAGTGGTCTAGAATCTTTGGTCGAGTTCATAAGAAGAAGTATTCGGGACAAGCTCATAATAATAGCTACACATAATCCTCTTGTAGCAATCAAACTCAAAAAATACATCAAGAAAATATACTTTATTGAACAAGGAAAAATGATAAGAGAAGGGGGCACAGAAATATTCGATGATGAAGAATTCCTAGAAGGAATAGGTGTTGTTTCTCCTAGCTGGTGGATAGATTGACATTGATAAAATTTATAGAGTATCAACAAAAAACCACGCCTCTAAACAGAGTACCGATAGTAGTGAAGATGGCGATTTTATTATATTGTTTGTTTTCCCTATTTTTGCCGTTGCCTATGATGATTATTTGGTTATCTTTACTATTTACTCTTGTAGGACTTTCATTATTATTGTTGGTGTTCTATAAAGATCCAGCGTATTTGTTGGAGATCTATGCGGCCTATTTCTTACTTTTTTTGATAGTTTATGTTTCTTACTTTATCTTGGGGGGCAACATAGAGGATATGCTAACAAGACTTCTATACATTTACTCAACAGCTTTTTCGTCGATTTTTATGTTTGCTACAACCAAAATAAAAGACTTAGAAAACTTTATGCGAAAAATACGAGTCCCAGAAGCGGTGATAAGATTTTTTGTGATAACATGGAATCTGATTCCTTCAACATATTATGAGCTTCAACTCATAAAAATTGCCCAACAAGCAAGAGGAACAGAGATAAGAGAAGGGATTATTAAAAGAATAAAAAATAGCCTCCTTATTCTCATTCCCTTCATGTATATTCTTCTAATAAGATCGCGACTACTTGAGCTCTCGATCAGAGCCAGAGGAGTAGACTGATCGAAAGTGTCTGAGAATTGTTTCCCAGAACAAAAAGAGAAATAAAAATAGAAATGATATTATGCACAAAGATTTAAAAATAGATACAATATCATAATATATTGGGAATAACTCAAAAAGTGGGAACTATGGCGATAGTGGTACTTGATGATAAAGGTAGAATTTTGATTCCGAAGAGCATTAGGGACGCTATTGGTGCGCATCCCGGCACAGTTTTTGTGGCAGATTTCGAAGACGACAAAATAGTTTTAAGAAAAATAGGTAGACCAAGCGAGAAGTTTGCCGGAATATTTAAGCCCAAGAAAAAGATACCAAAAGATTTAGATAAATTCGTTATAGAGGCGATGAAAAATTGGTGGAAAAAGAAAGAAAATATGTAGACGTCAATGTTTTTGTTTATTGGCTTGTTGATTCAGAGTATACCGCTAAGGCAAAATATTGGATACAGAAAATTGAGGAATCGGCCCAAGGGGAATTCTACACAAGTACCATGACAGTATATGAGGTAGCTGTCATAATAGCGGGTCTTATTGGTGAATCATTAGGCAACAAAAGCTTTATCGAAAAGATTCTCGATGCGTTTAGATCGCTAAAGCAGCTTAGTTTTATTCCATTGGATAAGAAAGACATACTCAAAATAGTCGAGATAGTAAGAAGCTTTGGCCTGGATATGGAAGATGCTTTGCATTATATTGCCGCTAAAAAAGTGGGGGCACATATAATTATAAGCAACGATAAAGATTTTGAAAGCACAGAGCTAGAAAGAATATTCTAACGTATATTGCATATAATCCTCATAGTGATACTCAGCTAAAGAGAAAGTATTCGAAAATTGCTTGATATGGATTAACTATAAAGAGAAACTTTTTAGCTCCTGTGCATTGTTCTGGCGAAAAAATTAGATATATCTTTAAACAAAATTATCCACAGGCTTTTATAGAGGGCTATGTGGGTCTTAAAATAGAAATTATAAATGGAAATATTAAATATTATGATAGTTAGGAAATGATGATGTGGGCATCATCTGAGATATTATGAGGAAAGGTACCAGCACTGATCATCCACAGCTTCACTTATTTTTTATTGGTAGTGTATTAAGGTTTTCTTTAATTATAATATAATATCTGGTTGTAAATGAAATGGGACGATAGAGATGTTTCGTTGGTATTTATATATTTTGCATATTTTATGACTTTTTTAAATATTTTTACATATATAAGGTGAAATTTATGTCCGAAGACGAGGTCAAATCTGTTTTAGACCAGATAGATATTCTGATGATGAATCTTGACAGCTTTGCTGCTTTAGTTAATGGTCTTGTTGCTTCAATACAGGAATCAGGAGTTCCTGAGGATACAATTACGAAATTTAATAATCTTTCAAGTGCTCTGATTGAGCAAAAAAAAGACTTGGAAACATTTAAGAATAAGGTCTCAGAGCTTTTTTCTAAAATAAAAGACGCATATGAGAAAAAGATAGAAGACACGAACTCACGCATTTCTGAGCTTGAGGAGGCTGTTAAGTCCAAGGATGCTGAGCTTGAGGAGCTTAGGTCGTCTCTTAGTGATAAGGAATC
>JAUQYS020000055.1:0-8325 GCA_030587585.2 Candidatus Njordarchaeota archaeon | reverse complement strand
TTTGGGGCGGCAAAATTGAGCATTGGGTTAAAATAAAGGAAAGCTCTAGGAAGACCCTGTTTTTTGAGGACGATCCTAATATAGTACTCGAAAACATAGGCTGGATCAAAAATATAGCTCCTGGACAATGGCTGTATACTCCACCACTTACTTATATTCTAAGAAAATTTGAAGCAATGTTCATAGATATCGTACTTGAGCCTCTAGGATTCCAAGAAGCTATTTTTCCAAAAATGGAGCCTCTCGAAATAGGATTAAAAACGGGACATCTAAAGGGCACGCCTAATCAAATGATTTTTGCAAGTCTACCCATTTCATACAATATTGAAGAGTTTGAAGAGTGGCAAGATTATGTAAGCATATATGGAGAAGCTAACTCTAAAAAACTGCAGAAATTTATAGAGCCCCCCACATATTATCTGTGTTTTGCACAATGCCCACCATTTTACAGATTTTTATCAAAGCTTATTTTCACAGACAAAAGTCTACCAGTTAAATGGTTCGATAAGTCGGGACCATCGTTTCGTTGGGAAGGGACCGGAGGCTTGAGGGGGCTGGAACGTCTAGTTGAATTTCATAGGATAGAAGTAGTTTGGCTAGGAACTAAAGAACAAGTAATCGAAATACGTAATAAGCTTCTGGAAAGATATGAATACTTCATGGACAAGGTTCTAGACCTCGAATGGCGATGGGCATGGGTAACACCTTGGTTCCTTGTTCATGCGGGTGAAACAAAAGAGTTCGCAGAAAAAATTGATATAGACCAGCCTGGGACAATTGATTTTGAGGCATATTTACCTTATAGAGGACAAAGAAATGAACAGAAAAATTGGCTAGAGATAGGCAACATATCTATTCATGGCGCGAAATATACTAAAACATTTAGGATTAGACATGCATCGGATAAGATACTTTGGACTGGTTGCAGTGGATTCGGTGCTGAACGATGGGTTTTAGCGTTCTTAGGCCAAAAAGGCTTTAACCGTAATAATTGGCCATCTATCATTAGAGATTACATCAAGAATGTTCCACTCGGTTTGGAAACATCAAACTATCCTAAGCCCCAATACAAAAGCATCAAGAATAACATAGAATCATCTGTTAGGAAATAATACTACCACTCTTTGTAATTTTATGATCTTACTTATTTTATATATTTTATCTAATTTCTTTCCTTATCATATTAAGTCTGTGTAATATTAGCAAGGAAATTAGATTTTGGGGTATCAAAATTCCAACTAATATGAATGATACATATGTTATGATAAAAACTTGGACCAAGACTGTAGGTAAGAAAAAAATGGCGAATAGTAAGATACTTATGTCGTCCTCAATTTTTTCAGATAATGAGTCCATCGATAATACAAATTTTTCTAGTTCTCTTACATAAATTTCGTGCGGCCTATTAGCATAATAGTGGAAATAATTATCAAATTGGCAGATAAGTGTAAGTATCTTACTGGAGAGTTGATTATTTTCTTTTGAGAAAAAATTGTTCACTATCATATGATTTAGTTCAGTGATAATTCTCTGCGCCGTTTCAGAAAATTTAGCCATGTCGTCTAGTATTTTTATTACAGTCTGCATAGAGCCCGTTGATTTTAGTATTGATAAAATAAGAAATTCTATTATCTTGCTTTCATATTTGAATTTCATGGATCTTACTATGATATATCGCATCTCGCGGATTTTCTTAAGAAAAAAAAATCTGCAAATAAAATTATAGTATCTGCGACTACTATTACCATTATTTGCATAATTTGGTTCATATCAAATCTCCCCAACAATCATCTATATTTTATACAATCATTGGAGCTGTTGAGACGATTATTAAAATAACTCCCCTAATAATATTTTTCTTACCGGCTATCTCATTCCACCCAGACATCCATTCTAGTACCCCGATAATCAATAATAATGCTCCTATGAAAAAGGTAATGTAAACTATATACAGAAATGCTTGTTTTATAATATCTAAAAAGAGCCGGGGGAGCTCTTTCCATGAATCTATAATTTCATGTATCTCTTCATCTTCTGATTTAACTGAAAATAAATTTTCTACCAACCTGATTATTTTGCATGAATGCGTCGAAATACATAGCATAGAATATCACAGCATAAAACATAAAAACGTATTTCAACTAGGTAGTTCTCCAGCTAGGTTGTTTATCCAATTAATTATTTGATCGATTACAGTTACGATCACTATGAATAGTATAATCGCTAAACCAATTAATAAGCCTTCTTCTACTAATGGAGATGCTCTATTATCTTTAATAAACCTAGCTATTTTGTCTCTGATTTTTTCGATCATAGATAATACCTATGCCTACCAATATTTTGGTTGCACTAAGAATAAAATTAGTCATAGATCTTTCTTTACAAACTATAGTATTCTGTTTTGATATAATTCATAAAACAATAAACGTCCCTATCCATATTGTATATAAATAATTAACCTTAAATAGCTTGATTCCTATCTAACCATAGCGGGACAAAAAGGTGATTATTTATGGCAGTCGCGGATAAAAAACAGGCTATTCCAGTATTAGTTCTTAAAGAAGGAACACGACGAGCATATGGAAGCGAGGCTCTTAGAAACAACATTCTTGCAGCCACCACATTGGCAAGAATGATGAAAACTAGTCTTGGGCCCCGTGGATTAGATAAAATGCTAGTAGACCAATTTGGAGATGTCGTAATTACAAATGATGGTGCGACCATTCTTGATGAGATTGACATAGTACATCCTGCCGCTAAATTTCTATCAAAGCTCTCTAAGACACAGGATATTGAGGTCGGTGATGGCACAACGTCAGTCGTAGTACTAGCTGGCGAGCTTTTAAGTAAGGCCGAGGAACTCCTAGACAATGACATTCATCCAACAAAAATCATAGATGGATACCTTCTAGCTTTTAAATATGCCCAAAAAGTCCTAGATGAACTAGCCCGTCCTGTCGATCCAAACAACAAAGAAGAAGTCATAAAAGTAGCAAAAACCACAATCGCCACCAAATCAATAGCACCCTACGCTGATCATTTCGCTAATCTTGCCTATGATGCCATAAAAACAATAATGCGCAAGGAAAATGGCAAAATAAAAATTCCCATAGGCGATATCAAAATCGAGAAAAAAGAAGGCGGAACACTTACTGATACAGAGCTTATATATGGTATTGTTTTAGATAAGGAAATAGTGCATCATAGAATGCCTAGAAAGGTAGAAGAAGCCAAGATTGCCTTAATATCTTATGCTCTTGAGCTTGAAAAAAGCGAATTCGCTGATGTTCACATCCTAGCTGAAAAACAATCAATTGATACGCTATTACGATGGGAAAAGGAAAAATTGCAGGAGATGGCTCAAAAAATAATTGATACGGGAGCTAATGTCGTTATCTGCCAAAAAGGCATAGATGACATAGTTCAACATTACCTAGCGACACACGGTATCCTAGCTGTAAGACGCGTAAAGAAAAGCGACATGGAAAAAATAGCTAGGGCTACTGGAGCGAAAATCATTCAAAATGAAGAGTTCTTAAGCCCTGACGTTCTCGGATATGCTAAAGTAGTCGAAGAACGCAAAGTTGGCGATGAAACAATGATCTTCATACGTGGTGCCAAGAATCCCAAAGCCGTATCAATACTAATAAGAGGCGGATCAAAGTTGATTGTGGAGGAAGCCGAAAGAAATCTAAAAGATATGCTATATTCCATCAGAAATGTTATGATCGAACCTAAAATCGTTCCAGCAGGCGGCGCACCAGAAATGGCATTAGCTGCAAAGCTAAGAGAATATGCTGAGAGTCAATTAACTGGTAGACAGAGCCTTGTTGTAAAGGCGTTTGCTGATGCGCTAGAGGTTATACCTAGCACTCTTATCGAAACGGCTGGTCTCGATCCCATCGAAGATCTAAATAAGCTCAGAACATATCACAAGCAAAACAAAAACACATATGGTGTTGATGTGATCAACGGAAAGCTTGATGATATGGCATCTCTCGGCATATTTGACCCATACATTGTTAAGAAAAACGCAATTGCATCAGCTGTAGAGGCAACGATAATGCTTCTTAGAATCGATGATATAATTGCTGCAAAAGAGGCTTTCGAGCTAAAAGGCGGGACAGAACCCGAATCTGAAGAGAGCGAAGAGGAATTTTAGATTTTCCTAATCATTCATTTTTTTGGCAATAAAACCAATGTATCTGCCAATAGTATTAATCACTGGACAACCTAACATCTTTTTTTCCATAGCCGACAAGATCTTGTGATGACACGAAAATTTCTTTTTCTTAAAATCGGGAAATAACATAGAAAAAATACCATACATCTTCACAATTTTTAATCGGTACAGCTTTGTGAGATTTCTCAATTCGAATACATTGTAAAAGTGAGTTGGTATCCTAACATGTGCTCCTCTAACTGGTATTCTTATTCTAGCATGAGTTTTATCAGCGTGACGTATGGTTTTCTTCAACAGGTTGGGGCTCCGAATGACCTTAAATATCCAATCCAAGGCAAACTTATTTAGCACGGTCGCGATAAGAACACCCCCTGATTTCAAAACCCTAGATATTTCTCTAAACGCTTTAATAAAGTTTAATGAATGATCAAGCACACCAAATATAGCTGTTACAATATCAAAAGAGGAATCCTTAAAAGGCAAATCCTCTGATGCACAACAAACCACATCAACGTTTTTTATATTTCTTCTTCTCGTTATCTTCTTCGTTTCTATAAGAGCGTTTATGGCAATATCACAACCAAGAATATTATATTCAGTGCCTAATCTATTTAGCAAACTTAATATACGCCATATTTCCCACCCCGCCCCACATCCAAGAGCCAATACATCAGTATGTTTTTTTATAGGTCTTAGAATCATAAAACCATCCAACAATATTTTCCTAAGAGCATATCTTAAATGTTTTATCCAATCACTTCTATATTCTAACCACGAAAAAGGAGAAATTTGTCTATATGCACCAATAATCTTTCTATATTTTTTGTAGATAATCTTATCCATGAAAAAAAGAACGCCACGCTGCACATAAAAAACTCCACGAGATGTTCTAATAAAACCATTATAAATCTCGTCGCCTAATTTTTTCCCCTCAAAAATTTCTAATACATCGCAATTCAAATATTCAAGCAACCAAAAATACACAAGAACCCACCACACCAAAAAAAAAGAAAAATCCCAAAAAAATCCCCTATACTATCATTACAAAAAACAAATTTTAATACCCTCACCAACAAAACATAGCATATTAGCGCAAAACGTCTGGCAAAATACTAAGCAACAATCTATAAATCCCAAATAGTAACGCTTTTCTTGCGGCATACTTCCTCTTCTAAATACTTCTCAAGAAGCATTATAGTGCCCCGGGCGGGACTTGAACCCGCGATCCCCGGCTTGAAAGGCCGGGATGCTTGGCCATCTACACCACCGGGGCAAAGGATTTTTACAAGGTTATCTCTCTATTTTTAGGAATTATTTGCTGTATTAGTTATTAAAAAATGATTTTTTAAATCTTTGCTATTTAACTTGCTCAGCGTAACTATGATTCTTCATCGCGATGGCTCTGATTTGCCGGGTTTTCATCATTTTTGTATTATTTAAGTCTGTTCAGCGCTCCAGGCTTTCATCATAATACAGACCGGTTGTTCTTTCATCACTACTTTTTAAATCCTATTTTAGATATTATATCTTAATGGATTATTTAAAATGCTTTGTTCACATATAGTATTGCGTGATCATCATGGCTGAAGATGAGCTGCGTGAATTAAGTCCAGAAGAATTAGAAGCATTAAGAGCAGTATTTTTTAAGGAAATTTCAGCTGGACCAACAGAAGAGCTGCGACTCGTAGTGCATCCGCATTTGGAAAAATTAGTTTCCGATAACCCAGATATCAATGTATGCTTTTTAGTTGATTCGGCCGGTATGCCTGTGGATTTTGCTTCAAAAGAAGAGCAAGAAAAATATACTGAAGAGTTTCTTATAGTAGCTAGCGCGAACATATGGGGTTTATTTGCTGCTTCAGAAAGAGAAAGTATAGGTCTAAATTTAGGGCATGTAAAGCAGATTATTGCCCGTACCGAAGGAGGATTCTTATGCATTACGAGATGTGGAGAAAGCCATGCATTGGCGGCTCTGGCTAGGCAGGGAGCAAGGCTAGGTGTTGTCTTGAGGGATCTAGGAATATATTCGGACCTTATCTCTAAGAAGATTGGAGACCTCTCTCCCGCTTGATGGTTCTTTTTTGTATTACTATTATTATTCTATCTTGTTTAAAATAAATAAATCTATTTGATTTTTCGATATTATATTATCATCTAAGGGGATGGTCTTTATGAACGACGAATCATATGATGATATTTTTGATATTTTAAGGGATCTAACCAATATCTCCCGCGAAGAATTCGAACGTATGATCGATGAGATCCTGCAAAAACATGAAAATCTTATTAGTAGACGTGGCGCCGCAATAATTATAGCAAAAAAATATGGAATAAATACTTCTGAGATAATTTATCCTCCGATTATCGGCCGACTTATCGAAGTTGGTCCGGTTAGAACAGCGAAAAGTCCATCGGGCCAAACGCCATTCGTTTTGTTTGCATTAGTAAACGAAGAAAAAAGAATACAAGGCGTCGCATTTGGTGAACATCATGTAAACTTGCTTAGATCAAACGAGGATAAACCGCTAAGAATACGCGGATATTCGAAAGCCCGCTTAGAGAGATATTCAGGCATAAAAATAACAGAAAGATCAACAATAGAAGTATTGGATGACAATGTATTGCCTCCAATAGAGAAACTATCATCAGCTTGGGCCCCATCACTAAAATTCATCAAAGAGAACCGAGGAGCTTGGCTTGTAAAATGTATTGCTCTTGACCAATTCTCAACCGAGTACCCTGCCTGTCCTATATGTGGAAAAGCCATAGACATGATCGAAGAAAATTGGGTCTGTCCCGAACACGGATCTATTGACACACCAAAATATGAAAAAATATGGAGATTTGTTCTGAGCGATAAATCTGGAGTTTTTCCTGCAGTATATTTCAGGGAGCTGCCTCGCGATTCTCTCGTGAATAGACTAGTTACTGTGAAAGGCTATTTCAAAGATGAAGAGTTCTACATTATGAAGTTCTACTCGGTCTCAGAAAACGAAGTTATAGACGTATAGATATATAATTGAGCTTTGCGATCGACATCATTTTTATATGTGGCCTTATCATGAACTCTGGGCATTCATTGGGAGTAATTTTTTCTAATGACTATTTAAGACTTAACTTTGGGCCTTCCCACCCATTTCAGCCTTTAAGATTTATAAAAATAATTGATATTCTCAAGGAACATATCCAATTCGACCTTATAGATCCAAAAAAAATAGATCCTCACATCCTAGTAGATCTTAACATTCATTCTCAAGAGTATATTGAGATTGTGAAAAAATGTTCTAATCTTAAACTCGAATACTTATCAAAATATTCCTTTGATACGCCTTGCTTCAAGGGGATATACGAATGGGCTCTACTTTATTGCGGAGGCGCAATAGCTGGATGCGATCTTTTACTCGAAAATGCATATCAAGTAGTATTTAATACTGTAGGAGGACTACATCACGCTAAGTATGATGAAGACGGAGGCTTTTGCGTATTCAACGACTGTGCCCTAGCCCTAGCATATCTCTTCGAAAAAAAACAAAAGGTAGCGTACTTGGATATAGACGCACATGCTGGAGACGGAACATATCTCATCTTGTATGACAAACCAATACTTAAAATATCAATACATGAAGACCCCCGATTCCTATACCCCGGCAGGGGCTTCATACATGAAGTAGGCGAGAATGAAGGATACGGATACACACTTAACATACCTATGCCCCCGGGATCTGGCGACGAAAATTTTATCAATGTCATAAGGCAACTAGTTGTTCCCATACTAAAAAAATTTAATCCCGACTTCCTAATAATCCAATGCGGCGTCGATGGGTTCTACCTTGACCCATTATCGCATTTAAACTATACTCATCATGGCTTCTTAGAATTCGCAAAAATCATTCGAAAGCTCAAAAAATCTATCCTTCTTTGTTCTGGTGGCGGATACTCAAAATACGTACACTATCTACACTTGATTATTCTTGGCACGCTATCGTATCAGGATGAAAAAATTGAAAAAATTATACAACATCTAGACAATATATTGCCAAAAAAAGACCAAAAAACAAAAGACATCGAAAACATCATAAAAAAAATCCAAAAAAATCATCCCGTTTTTGATATTCTCAACATCTAATTTCTGAACCTATAAA
>JAUQYS020000051.1:0-3016 GCA_030587585.2 Candidatus Njordarchaeota archaeon | reverse complement strand
TCTGCCTCCTCCCTGAGGACCTGTGCATGCAGATCGGCCACAAGACCAAGATTAGCCATCATAACAGCCGCTGCGAAAAGAATCGCAAACATCGCTATTCCCCAACCCATTTCTAAGACCTTCTCAACCTCATTAGTATCATCAAAGAATAAACATATAAACGAATTAATAGCAGCTATCGCGCCGAACACGCCCAAAACAATACCAAAATTTTCTAAGGATTTTTGATCTCTTAATTATTCTTCTTAGTTCTGCTATGCTATTGGTGTTGGTGATAATTGAGGATTTTGAGCTGGCTATATATCCTCTTAATATGTTGGCGAAGTTCTCTTTTTTCTTAAAACATAGAATAGGTTCGCTATTTCGTCTACCTCTCTCAAGACTTTCTTTTTGACTCTTATTTGTATTCTTTTTATAATTAGAAGTAACAATACTTTAATGTGGATTCATTTTGAATCCGATAGGGTGTTGTGCTTTGAAGTATATTGAGCTTCGCCCAGATGTTTGTGGCGGTAGACCAATTATTGCCGGAACTCGATTAGAGGCCGCGATAATTTTAGAGATGATAGACTCGGGATATAATATAGAGGAAATAATTGATGAATACCCATTCTTGTCTGATAGAATCCTAAAACATGTTATGGAGAATCGCAAGTCCATTGAGAGATACATAGAAGCCTCGAAACACTATGAGATAGACCCAAATAAAGTCTGTGGCATGGTCGTTATCGCTGGAACTCGCCTTCCAGTACTGCATGTATATGATATGTTGGACTCTGGCTATTCAATTAGCGAAATCCTAGAAGAGTATCCGTTCCTAACATATGGCGCCCTAAGGGGCCTCATAGAATATAGGGATATTATCGAGCCACTAGCACGTTCTGTCGAGCATAAAATAGCGTTCCAGAAGTGATCTATGTTGCGTTTTCTCTTAGACGAGATGATTCTTCGCTTAATTGAGAAGATTTTGAAGAACAGAGCCCACCAAGTTATTCGGCCGCCATTGAGTATGAGTAATTCAGAAATAATATCTATGGCATCTAGAGAGGATGCAATTATAATTGCCGCGATAAGGATTTCATAATACATGTCTCTGAGGAGCATGATTACGCTATCTGGAGAGTAGTTGTCCTTGCTAGGAGGCATGATTGGTGTAGAATAGCGAAGGCCTTTGAAGAAAAATTTGATGACATTATAGCTGGCTTTAGGATCGATCCGGTAGTCATACTGAAGGAGAGTGGATATGAGATAAGGATAAAGCATGGAGTCGTGATAGAGTTTGCATGAGACCCCTATGCTCTTAATACAAAGAGAAATGCTTAGTTTCCATATGTTACCTAATATGTTGTAGTTTTTCTAAAAAAATAAGAATGTTTGCTCAATTTTTCGTTGATAAAATGGTCCTATCGATAGTTCTGAGTTTTTTATTGGCGATTTAAATGATATAATATTTGGAGAAAGCTAATATTTAGTGATAACAGATGCTGTTTCGTAAGAAAAAGAAGGATAAGGGTAAGGATGTTCACAGACCAGCAGTTTCTCCTGAGAAGTTAGAACACTTGCCTGTTAAGATTAGAGTAATAACGGAGGAAAGGATAAATGCCCCCGCGATATGGGATATTACTCTGGAGATTACTAATAAAACAGAGCAAACTGAGAGGTTTGAGGCGATACTAAATGTTGAGGGAAAAATCATAGAGATTCCATCGAATGTCAGAGTTGTTGGGAAAAACAAAATTGCCATTGAAAATTTGGTACTCCAACCAAAGGAAACTATAAGGATTACGGGTCTCACAATAACGAGCGCAAGTGTTCCACGAATAACAATCGAAATGGTTAAAAAGGAAACCCCAGAACAAATGGAAAAAATTCCAAAATGCAAGATTAGCATAGAGAAGACTATAGAACCTACTGGAGATGAATGGTTTGAAGTTCGAATACAGATAGCTAATGCGTCTCAGAGCCCCATATCGCAGTTACCCTTTAATGATAGAGTTCCAAGCACATTTGAAGTCGACAGAGAAACCATAAATCCACGACCAAAAGCTTTCGATATACTTCAAAATGGCGACGTTCTTATGAAGTGGGAGCTTAGCCTTGGTCCCCAAGAGACTAAAGCTATAACATATCGCGTTAAAGCCAGAACACCAGACGCAAAAATCTCGGAGCTCTATATGATTTATGAGAGATAATCATAGGGCCTTTCATAAAACCATATATATTATATCTACTCCATTTTTTAATTAAACAGCCCAGAGATATTATTGTATGATGATTTTTTGGATATTGTTGATGTATTCGGTAGAAAAGACTTTTATTGATGGTAAAGTATTTTAGATGGATGCTAATTAATGATAATACTGGATGTTCTTAGGGAGACTATAGTAAAACTATGGCTGAAGAATTAAATGACGAGGAAGTGGCCAAAGTTATATGTTCTGTATTTTCTAAATGAAGAAAGAGTGATTCTATATGATGGGAGATAGATCGTCTATAGTTTTTTGTGGTATAGGAAAATCTATTTTGCTTAAATATTGTAAGAAAATGTTTATGCTAAAATTTGAGAAATGATTCTGAACCTTTAGTCTGATCTTAATAAGAACGCGTAAGCTGCATAGAACCTCAAATTTTTTGTTTCGGGAACATAATAATACAAAATCAAATGATCCTCTGCGAGAACATCGGCCAATCTAAATAATATTGATGTTTTCCCAACTTTGCGTAGCCCAACGACAATAACGTGCTCTCCTCTGGCAATATAGCTAGATATAAGTCGTACTTCTTCGTCTCTATCGAAAAACTTTTCGCCTCGGGCAGGTGTCTCTAAGCTCAAAGCATCGCCAAGTAGTAATATACTATAGAAAATTTTTGGAGTACATCTTTTAGCAAGGAGACATTAAAATCATATTTCGTCTTTCTCCTATGATCAAGCGGTATACCATACTTCCTCGCGGTCTCTATACTTATTCCTGCGGCTAAAACCTCACCAAAAGACAACCCTTCTCCCTTTACAAGC
>JAUQYS020000030.1:0-3789 GCA_030587585.2 Candidatus Njordarchaeota archaeon | reverse complement strand
TCGATGAGAATTGGCACGATCTTACTGCTATTTACAAGTGAAATTGTGAAAATAGATAGGATTCTTCTTATTTTATTAGAAGTCTTAGCTATGCTTGGAAAGTTATCTAATACTAATTCGGGATGAGCCTTTGCTAGTGCTTTTGCATATGGAGTAAACAGGTTTGTAGCGATGGCGGGTCTTCTAAATATTTTTGACATATTGTCCATTACGGCTAAGATCTCTTCATAGTCCATCTTTTCCGGATGTTTAAGTGGAAGATCTAGATGTCGCTTTTTGAAGATACTATACAGCCTAAGGTATAGCCTAGCCTCTCTCTCCGAGCTAAACTTTATTCTGTGATACTTTTGGAGATGTCTTCTTGTGGATCTGAATATAGTTCCGCATATCGGACATTTCATGGTGTTCTCCTTTATAGTAGTAACCAAATCTTTTTTAACACTGTTTTGTTTATGTATAATAAATAAAATTTTAGTGTTTTTATAGTGGTGCGCTATGATGGGTGTATTCTCATCAAAAATTCTCGGGGAGCATGGCAAAAATATATTATCTGTTTCTTGGTCTCCTGATGGTAAATACATTTCTAGTACTGGTGAAGATAGATTCCTTGCCATCTGGGATGTAGAACAACAAAAACAATTCAGAATGCTGGGCGGCCCTAAGGATGTTCTTCTCGTTACGAGATGGTCTCCTGATTCTAGATATGTAGGTTGCGGTGGGAAAGATCTTATCGTATACATCTGGGAAAATGCTACTGGATTTCTTTATCGACAGCTAAAGGGACATACAGGAGATATAACCTCAATGGTTTGGAGCCCCGATGGTAAGATGCTTGCCAGTGCTTGTAAGGACAGAGCTGTTAGAGTATGGGATATGGCATCAGGTGAGTGTAATATTGTGCTGAGAGGACATGAAGGCGGAATACTAGATGTCGATTGGAGAAAAGATGGGAAAGTTATAGCTAGTGCGGGTGAGGATAGAAATATTATTCTTTGGAATACGGAAACATGGTCACCAATCTGGACATTAAGAGGACATCTTGATGTTGTTAAATCCGTTGTTTTTAATCCTAAAAATAATCTTATTGCGAGTGCTAGTAAGGATAAAACGATAAGGATTTGGATGTTTGGTGTATGGAGAACCACGAAGATATTGAGAGCACCGTCAACAATAAATCAGATAAGGTGGAGTCCTAGTGGTAATCTTTTGGCCGTAGCATGTGAAGACGGGAAGATCAGAATATGGGACTCAGAGAAATGGGAATTGATACATGAACTAAGTGGACATGAGGGTACTGTCAACAGCATAGACTGGTGTCCGGACGAGAAGCATATTGTGAGCGCTGGGTCTGATAATATTATAAGAATATGGATGCTTCAAGAGGAAACAGAAGAATCTGAAGAAGAACAAAAAGAACAGGAAGAATGAATCACTTTTTTTTATCTTTGTTGAGTAAAATGACGGGTCCCTGTAAGGGAAAGGTTCCCATCGAAATTCATTTCTTTTTGGATAGTACGGAGATTTCGTGTGATGCATATATACATGTTAAGGGTTATGCGGATGCAAATATAACGCATTTGGACATAGAAGGATTTAATGTTGATAGTGTCAAAGATAAAATACCAGCTGTAGTCATAGGGGGGCTGAATGAGATCACGATAATTCTTTTAGAGAAAATATCCATAGGAAATAGAAAGAGTAAAAAACTTAAAATTAAGGGCCTAGATCTTTTGGCGAAAGGAAAAAAGAGTGGAGCGTATGTTGGAATAAAGAAGGGTGGGATATACATTGGTTTTAGAAAAGAGATAATTAGAAAACTGGAGGAGATAGCCAAAAGCATAGAGCCCGATCTTTTTGATAAAACAAAATCATTGTTGGATTTTATCTAATAATCTTATTTTTGTATCAGAATTTTTTCTTTTATGTTTCAGATTTATATTTTTCTAGAATGTGTTTAGTTGGTGCTTTATATGCGCAAGAAAATCATTGGGGTCTTACTGATTCTTGCAGCTGTGTTTACTTCCGTGGATTTCGGTTATGATTCTTCGATCAAAACTGAAAGTATTTCTCCTATTTCGCCGCCATCAATGCTTAGTACTAGTACTGATAGTCTTATGGAGCCATATAATTTTTCATATGAGTTGAAATCCGAATTATTGTCTGATTTTGATATGCTGGTTTTGTCGCCTACTATGGAGGAGATATACATAGCTTTTAATGATAGAGTGGTTTCCTACTATCGAAACTGGACATATTTTGTGGAGTATGATAATGGTGAGCGCGAGTTAATATATGATGCGTATTCTGGCGATGTAGATATGGATGGAGTTGCGGACATAGCCATCATAACACAGGATCATAATATACATGTAGTAGATGGTGCTAGTGGAGAGCCTATTTGGAGAGCCTATCCAACTTTTGTTGAGCCTTATACTAAAATAAAGATACTAGACGTTATGGCTCAGAAGGGAAAAGAAGTGCTAATTTGGACTTTTAGTAGTGACAAGATTTATGTGTGGTCTGCGGCTGGTTTTCCACTGCTTGAAATCCAAATAGCAGGAGCACAGTCAATACTGGATCTAGCCGCGGCAGATGTAAATGAAAGTATCGAAGGAGAAGAATTGGTTATATTTTATTATGATGCAAATGGAATGTACAAAATAAGATGTATGAATTTGATAGAGAATGATATTTTATTCGATGTTAGTGTTTTAACTAATATCACTGGGAATCCATACATGTACACGTATTTGACTGTGGGGAACGTATCGAAAGATGAAGGTAGAGAAATAATAGTTGGGGCGGTACCATCTGATGAGATCGGTACAGTATATATAGAGGTGCTGAATTCTACTGGTAAAAATCCTAGTATATGGAATGAAACAATAAATATTAGTGTTTCTGAAAATTGGCTTAAAATGGAAGTTGTGGATTATGATTTTGATGGAGAAAACGAGATAGTAGTATTCTCAAAATTTTTTGTTTGCGTTGCTAACAATTATACTGATCTAGAGTTATGGCAAGTGCAGGGTTCTGGGCAAATTTATGATGCTACGGCATCATATTGTGATGAGACATCAACCTATGAATTTTTGGTTTTGTGGAGATCCGATGAAAATCTCACTGGGGCGTACATAGGGTATATAAATAAATCCGCCAGCTATGTTTATTTAGACGCTGAGACACTAATTGGGGCTAATGAGGGTTTGTATTCAGCTATGAGGAATAGATCAGTAATTGTGGCCCTTAATTATGGTTCCTTTGTGGTTGTATATGATGGTACCAATAAAGTAGATGAGAAAAGATTTGTGATACCAATGAATATACTGGAGGACGAACAGTACAATAATTTTTTTGTTGTGTGGTCGTATAGCGGATTCATTGTTTACGATCAAAAAGCCGAAAAAGTTTTTGATATAGAATACACCACACCAGAATTAATACAATATATAAAGATCGGAAATTATTATACTTCCAGTGGCATAGAGATACTAGTGGTTTCATATATACCAGAAGAGTATATTTTTATTCGAGTGTACAACCTGGATGGAGACAAGATTTTCGAATACGATAATATCAATATGTTGAACAATAATCTAACAATAACAAACATCGGCCCCATAATTCCTGATACAAATAATATGTCTCTAATAGTCGCAAGCACAACAAACGACACATATTATATGGGTATATTGGATGTTAGTAGTGAGGAAGTGTATACTGTATCGACATTAGCGTTTGAGGCTGACATTATAAAATATGGGTATATTGATGGCAATTACGTATGGG
>JAUQYS020000003.1:0-1994 GCA_030587585.2 Candidatus Njordarchaeota archaeon | reverse complement strand
ATGGAATTGTTGGGATGCTTTCTATCTTTCGCTATCCTATTTTGCGTTATTTATGCAGTGGTCTGATGATAAGAAGTAAAAGGGTTAATAAACATCATTTAAATATTACAGAGTTAATTATATGTTTGATCTCTATTTTGTACTACAGAGACATCAAAATATTTATAACTACCAGTACCCACGTTGCAATAACAAGATACCATGTCACCTTTGTCATTTTGTGCTGATAGTAAATATTAGCGATATAGAATATTGCCTTTTCTCTTTTATTCCATTTATCTATATTTTCTTCAACCCCATATCTGACCAATGGTTTAAATTCCTCGATAAATTTTTTAAAATCCTCTTTTTCATTCATCCCATCATCACCCCCATATTTTGTTTTTCATCAATATTTCTAAAATCATATTTTGCAGGGATCGTTATTTCATAAAGTATCTGTAACTAAACTATTGGCAATCCACTAACAGTCTCAGAGTCCAATAAGAGATGAGTTATGTATCCCGTAGTTAGAGAAGAAACCAAGTTCTTCGTTTCTTCATTTATTGATGTATTTTCCATTAATTTCTGATTTTCATATAGACATATTAATGTGAACGCTATACTATGAAAGAATTTTCTGTGATGCGGGTTATCTGCTGGTTCTAGCAGATCGGGTAAGATTCCACCCAAACCTCCAAATAGTAATGCTTTTAGTATAAGTATATCTGCTTGATTTATCCGCCTTCCAACAATCACGGCATGATAATATATACAGCCTGACCCTATTAAGGCTCCAGTAAGTATATGATTCCATTTGTTTGGCATTTTATCTATATCTCTTCCCTATTTCAGGTATTATCGTTCTGATTCCTAAATCTGATACATATCTCTTATATAATTCTGCTCCCTCAGTATGTATCAGATAAAGCTTTTTAGGGTCTATCTCCGATATCATATTTTTTAATTCCTGAGGAGTCGCATGTCCAGAGGCGTGAATTTGATACATTGGTACACCATAATAGGAAAGCCAGTTCTTGAGCTTATTGAAGTCTATTTCCATCTCCTCATTAAAGGGTTCGGATTGTGAGAGAATGTAAATACTTCCTGGATCAGGTCTTATTTCAACCATTTCATTCATGTCGTAAAATGTGAGGACGAGAATAATTTCATTCTGAATCTTGTTAACTTCCATGGAATCTATAATGTTGTCCGAATACTTATCTATTATTCTTTTCTCCCATTCGTTAATCCTCTGTTTCTCCTTCTGCAATATCAAGATGTCTTCTAAGTTAATGTTAATTTTATCCTGTAAACTGTCGACAATGAATGCCTGTTTCGTTGAGATAACCAGCTTTCTATCGTTTTTCTCTGCCACTTCATAGAATGTTCTCAGCCTGTCCATATCTGCTACTGCGAAATTTACAAGAACAAGTTGTCTTGTATTGCTAACCACACTATTGCATTTTTCTTTGACTTCATTCTCGCTTGATATATTTGCAGATGGAATATTTGTCCCTTCTATTATCAGAATTTCAGGATTCGCATCTTTTGCTTTTTCAATGAAGTCTCGAGTCATCTTCGAATGAGTACCATGTAGTCGCAAATCGCCAGAATACACCACAGTTCCAGATGTTGTGTGGATTATGTATCCATATGCTCCGGGAATGGAATGATCCACATGAACAGGTTCTATCTCAATAGACCGGATGGTTCTCCTATCTCCTGTAATGAAAGTTTCAAATTTTTTATACTCCACATCCTCCTTTGATGTTAAATTCGCTATATAGTACTCTTTCCTCGGACCCTTTGTTCCGGACTTTTCTCTGGCTATTATTATCGATTTCGCCACCTCTCCACAATATATCGGTATTTCGTCCTTTACAAATCTGATATAATCATAATGATCTCCATGTGGGTGTGATATCAAGATAGCATCAACGTCCGTTTGCTGAGGATCATTTTTATACAATCCCTCTATTTCAGGCAAAATTCCAAGTGCAAGCAGATGTTTT
>JAUQYS020000402.1:0-11647 GCA_030587585.2 Candidatus Njordarchaeota archaeon | reverse complement strand
TTCCCTAATATTTTTAGGGATATTTGGCTATGCCTTATTTTCATTGATCCTAATGAGCGATGAATTTTCTAGAAGTTTCTAATCTTTTGGGATGGTGTATGGGGATGAGAGAAGCAATAATTGTAAATATGAAGAAAATAATAGAACCAGCGAAGCCCCTTTGGGATTTCATTGTTAAACATGATGAACATGTAAGTCCTTTTGATTTTGACATTGTCCTCTGGATTGATGTTCAAAAAGATGACCATCATTCCATAATACTACTTGAAGATGGCGATGAGAAAATCTTTGAACGAGCTACGACACCAGAATTATACGAAATATTATCAAATCCAGATAATCCTCTATACAAATACTTTATATCTTCTAGCATCCCAAAAGTCATGACTGCCCACGCATCGGGGGGCTGTGGAATAGAGATAAAACAACTAAAAATAAAAAAACAAAGCACATACTTGTATATCTACGAAATAGAACTATAAACTTTAAAAATTTTTTTATTTTTTAATTATGTGGGAGAGCAAAATGAGAATCCATAAAAAAGAAAGATTTAGAAGACGCTACATCGTCGTTGAGAAACTTCATGATGCGACATGGAAAGGATGGCATGTTCTTCCAGCAGATGGAAAAATAATAGATTCTACTTTATTTCGTAGATTTGAAGATGCAAAGAGATCTGCGATCAAAAAGGTTCGAGAAAAGAAAAAAGCGTTCTACATATTGAAGATAGAATCGGCATACGTTGTGGATATTATGACAGAAAAAGAAATTGAAGAACTTTTTGAGAAATAAAAAAGAAAAAACTAAAAAAGAGCGATGTATCACAAGATTCTTATCGCTTTTCCTTCAATTATCTCAATTGTCGTTCTGCGAATTTTATCAACTTCGAGATGTAATTGTGTATATGCTTCTGTGACGTATAGATATCTCTCTGCAATTCTATGAAGTTGTTCGGCGGTAATTATCCGCTGTAATCCCTCTTGTCCAATTCTATAAAAGATTCCGAGATTTTCGCTTATGCGAAAGAACCAGTAAGTTTTCCTTATGCTTTTTTTGATCGGAAAAACAAATGCGACATCTATGTATGCCAATATGGGAACTCTTACTATGAAAATATCTTTGTTTGGGTTTATAACGACATATAGTTCTATGTCCCCCCCGATATGCACAATGTCCTTTGGAGAAGCTATCTTTTCTATTTTTCTTCCACCCTTTTTCAGTTCATTGATCATATCTCCGATGAAAGCTAAAAATTCTTTTTTGAAATCAAAAACAAAAACATTA
This sequence comes from Candidatus Njordarchaeota archaeon, assembly GCA_030587585.2. GTDB lineage: Archaea > Asgardarchaeota > Njordarchaeia > Njordarchaeales > Panguiarchaeaceae > Panguiarchaeum. The sequence goes on along the minus strand of JAUQYS020000402.1, from coordinate 10,363 downwards.
GGATCGCTAGTTTGTTCGTATTGTTTTGCAACTTCACGCCATCTATTCTTTATGAACTCTAAAACCGATACCGCCCCCCAATGCGAATATATAGCATACCACTCAACTTTTTCTCTTTGTCTTTTGGCAAAAACAATATACATTCGATGACCCATATAGACCACCGACTAAAAATAATAAATTGTAATTTATATAGGTTTTCCTTGATTGTTTTTAAAAGAAATTTTTCTTTTTTATAGATAGAAATTTGGGGGATGCAAGATGGAAAAAGAGGAATTAATTATAAAAATTAGAGGAACTAAAGAGGATCTTATCGACTTTGTAAAATGGCTTTTAGTGATGTATGCAAAGACATGCAAGAAACGTGGCGGTTTTCCCACATTTCCAACAAGCTACATCGCTAGCGGTTGTGGTGTTACATGTTACGGAGTTGAAGAAATGAGAGGCATGGTTATAAAAAGTGAAACAATAGCTACTTGGCTTAGATCGTCTGAAGGAAGAAAATTTATAAAGCAACTTCAAAAAGAATAAACTTCCTCTTTTTTTTTGTGGTGAATAGCATGCAGATTTACCTTATTTTAAAGATGAAATATCGAGGAATCATATTAAATAAATTTTTGGCTTTATATGGATTCAGAAAAATTATCGAAGACATCTTTAATAACCCAAACATCGAATTATGGAGACGTTCAATGGATATCAAAATTCGAAGAAAAAGTCTTGGGGACATAGCACAAGCAGAAATTGAGATATTGGATGCTAACGGTAAAGTTTATGATGGCATAATATCATGCAAAAAAAGTGATGAATACGAATTTATAAGCGTTGTTAAGTTATATCCTGTTCGCCTAGTGCTTCCATTAGGCGATCCGCTATATGGAATCTTGAGACCTGATGAATTTATGTCTCATTCCATTTTCAAGGAAACATACTATCTTGCTTGGGTTGGACAACAAAAAGCATCACCATTTGCCATTGAAATACGGCTAAAAGATCAGCGTGGATTGGCTATTATACATACAGATAAAGGTATGATACCATACGAAGTTGAGGATATACCGTTAGATACATACGATAGAGATTATCTAAAACAAGAACTAGGATTAAAAGAAGTTGGCAAAAAAACAGAGGGCGTGATTCTAGGCTTATCTGCTATAATTGAACTAGCTGACAAGGACATCAAGATTGCTAATAAAAGTGAAGTCAATGAACTGAGAAAGAAATACCCCCGATATATCCTGCTATTGCTTATGCGGAATTTCGTTGAAGTTAGTTAGTAAAAAATTAAATCCTTTATTTGGACGACTATCGCTGATTTTGTTGAAATAAATATTTTTCCGCTTTTATGTAAGCAGAAAATTTTCTATTTTTTTCCGCTTTCGTATATCACCAACTATACCTATATATGTCTTTCTGATACAAAAGCGGAAATTTATTGCTTCAAATTTTTCCGAAAATGGCGAAAACGGAATTAAATTTTTAAAAAAGTAGAATCTTAGCCCCTGATTATTATTAAGCTATAAGCAGAATGATCCCTATGATAATCATTATAACTCCTATATACCCATGATGAATATGGATACCCCCAATTTTAATTGCCTTGCCAATAGGTCTTGCCATATCTAAATGATATAGAACATCATGAATTATGAGAAGGATGCCTAAAAAAATGAGAAAAATCCAAAGAAATATATCGAACCCCCCGATGAGACTCCCTGTGTTTTTCAATACTCTACACCAAATGAAGCCGAATCTCTTAATAAAAATCATTTTTTAGCATGATAAAAATATATGATTCAAATTTTTCTTTTTCCATATCTGAAATAATATTATCTATTTTTAGTTAGTAAAACAGAGAATCTTTAAGGGTGTGAAAAATTCATATCAATGATATCGTATCTTACCTTTCTTCGAGGAAATTCACGGTTCTTTGGTCGGGGGGGAAAGATTCCACCGCAACACTTCTCTGGATTTTAAATAAAATCCAGCATGAAAAATGGAATATTGTATACGTAGAAGTAACTGGGAATACGCATTATCTATGCAATCAATATATCCATGATATCGCTAAATCACTTGGAGTTGATAATAAACTTATACATGCTAGAAGAGAGAATCTCAATTTTTTTGAATGCCTTGAAAAATGGGGCGTCCCTATCTTTGGAAAGCATCGATGGTGTCTATATCAGTTTAAGCAAAAAGTATTTATTGAACATAGTCATTTTATACAGATCTCTGGGATCAGAAAAAGCGATAGTTCTAGGCGGAAAAAAGTAAAAATGCTTGAATATTTTAGACAAACCAAAAAAATAGCGGTAAACCCGATCTTAAATTGGTCGAAAAGGCGGGTGCTACAATATATTAAAAAACATGAGATACCTATAAATCCCTGCTATAATCTATTCAGACATAGCGGTAATTGTGTATTTTGTCCATATCATTCAAAAAAGCAAATAATTTTGACTCTGCAGGATGCCTCATGGAGAAAAAAGATATTGAATACACTACAGAGAGTAGAACAGAGAGGATATATAAGTAAACACTTGATACATAGATGGATTTATTATGGGCAACAACGCACATTGATTAATGATAACGTCTGTAGATACGATATCTTTAGTGCTTAGATTTTCTCTTGTAGTTTAAAAAATAAAAAAAGATTATCACTTCTCTTTAATATCTTTCACGGCGTTTTTCCAGTTTTCTTTTTCGTTTTTCGAGTTCTGCATATTGTTCCGCTAATTTTCGTAGTTCAACAAGTTTATGGTAGGCTTCTCTGAGTTTTTTGCATGTATCTTTTATCATATCGACAAGATTCTCATAATTAAGAGGATCATATATATAATCAATTAAAGCCTTTTTTAATGTCAGTTCCGCCGTCATAATTCCCTTAGTGGCTCGGAGAATTAAGTAAACAAACATTTTTACTACATTTTTATGTTCCTTAATCAGATGAATGGGGATTTTTTTCTCATCCATAGATCCACCACCATCTCACTTATTTCCAATATTCTGGCGTAAACCAAAATATCGTTATTTTTCTCTTTTTTCAACTTCTATTCCTTGCTGGGGTAGAGTATCAACTATTTTCTCAATTAGGCTCTCTACAACATACTTATAATATAAATCATTTATTTCTTTCTCTATTTTTGTTTTCAGCTCATCAGCTTCATCGTATTGCTGTGGATTGTCTGGGAATATATCGCCCCAGAATTCTTCGGGATCATATCCATATTTTTCAGCTGTTTTTATAATTTCTGGATAATATTTCTCTATTACCTCATCAAATGCTTCGCTGAAGAGAGAGTCTTCTACCCCCTCTTCCTTCAAGTATCTAAAAAATTTAATGCATGGAAGATCTATGCGTCCTATGGGCTTTATTGATTTAAAGCAGATTTTATATTCACTATCAGCTGGGGCAAATGGATAAATCTCTACAGATTCTTCTCCGTCAAGAAGGATGAGAACATAAAATCGATATCTCTCTCCTAGTTCATCAGCTACTGCTGTTGCCCAACCATAGTCATATTTTTCGATAAGAGTCCGATAAAAAATATTATATATTTCATGTTCAGATGTCATGTTGATCACCAAATAAAAATAAAATATTTTTTATTTATAATATAGTTTTGTGGTGGTAAAAATGATGGCTTGGGCATCAAGATATGATGTTGATGCAGAAAGTTGGAGTAATGTATTCATGGATATTTTTGGTATTGATTACAAGTTCTATAGAGATATCATAGACGATATAAAGGTCGAGACTATTAAATATGAGGGCTATGATTTGAAAGTTACTTATGAAATAAATGATCTATTCGCTCCAATGAAGCACCCAAGAATCTATGTATATATCGATCTGGATGTAATGGAAGGCGATAGATACAGATGTAAAGTTAGGAATGAAGATTCCTTTCTCTTTGCCAAAAAATTGTTCAAATTAAAGGAAAAACTATTCGGCACACCGCATGTCCGTAAGTGGGTTCTTTCTATTGATTCAAGTAAAAGAATAAGCAAATATATGTTTGACGGGGCGGAACTTAGGGCAAGAATCATTAAAGTTCCCTTGAACTACAAAGTTCTATTTTCGGAAGATGGTTTTGGTCTGCATTATTATGACCCAAAGCTGGGATTTGTAAGCAAAAGACCTCTGTTTGTATACAATCCAAAATTTGTTTCAAGACTTGTTGATATCATAAAGGAAATAAATGATATTGGAAAAGCAAAAAAATATGAACGCCCCAAAGCGATAGTATCCATTGATCCATCTAGAATCAGCATTGAATCATTTATCGCTGATTTCAATAGATTTCTAGATAAGAACCGCATCAGGATTAAAGAAACTGAAAAATTCAGAACCCACCTCGAGACATTACTAAGATTCCTAGATTATCACCACGTATTAATATATTATTCCCGTCCTACAGTTAGGGCAGAAAACCCTCTTTTCGTTTTGTTCAAACAGGCATATTGGAATATAATGTTTCCAAAAACTGGGGGTAAAGAGATAATAGAAATTTTTATACATGACGTCTGCGATTCAGATGTGCTTCCCTTCTTGAGACGATATAAAAACTTTTTAGAAACCTCGATATCCCCATTATAGAATTTCTCTTTTTTATCAGAACTACAATATTCGCTGGCGGATATTCTAAAAAATGAGGAAAAATGAAAAAAGATTGCGGAAACGAGAATCTATTGTATCTCCACAGATACGCTTTTTATCTCTATTTCACGACCTTCATATTTGATTATTATGTCGTCCCATCCGAAATCCAATTCGCAGAATGGACATGTAAAAGTTATGTCTTGAATATTTTCTATTTCTCTCCAAGACTCGGATAATTCATCTTCAGGAACTTCAAGAACCAACTTATTTCCTCTGACTCTTATGCACGAACCATCAATATTTCCTTTAAGTTTTGCTCGGATAACCACTTCAATGTGGACATATAATTCGCTTTTTGGAATTACTTTACCACAATGCGGACAGATGATTTCGCCATTCATCAAGATCACCCATGACTAGCGAAAGCATTTATTATTATAAATTCGATAATTAAATAATATTATAGTGGTGATATAAGATGAAGTTGTCAGAATTTATGAAAAATGTTGCTAAGTTGTGGTTTCTGCATCAGGTTCAAGAGGGGGTATTACAGGACTTATATTCACATGAATATGCGTATTTTATTGCGATGTGGTTTACACAAAAAGACGACATTGAACGCTATATCAGGGAACTTGAGAAAAAATATGAACCAGAGGTTATTTATGGATGGCTATACTTTGCATATTATATATTGTCTTATAGCAGGAAAGATCTGATTAAAACTATAGATGACTACATAGAATTGATTGAAAAGGCATCAACTAAATATGAGAAACAACGCTACATAGACATAGTTAATCATTCTAAAGACGTTCTAGGCAGAGTTAATAAAGCGTTGACAAATTTAAGAGAAATACTGAAGACTACGCAGATATAAAGACTCTTATCTATTCGGGATGCATATCTTTTCTCCCTTTTTTAGCACATTAAGGCTTTTCCTGTCTATCCTCACACGTAAGTCGTATAATCCCTTTTAGTTTTATGAAAAACGTTTTTTTATCTTCACTAAGCCATGCACAGCCAAGATATATTTTTTCTTCTCGTGAAATTATGCCTACTCTATAACTCCACCCACACACATCTAAACAACTAAGCCGTATCAAGATATGACCAAGAGACCATAGTTCTTTTGCAAATATTGGTTTCCACGTATTTCTGCTATACCAATTCCCACGTCTACTTTTTTTGGCGGGTCGCCAAACATCATCATCGAAAACATATAGTAGTCCATCCGCCCATTCAGGGATGAACTTAATAATCTTCGGAACATTTTCACAAAGATAAATTTTATCTACTGGGCGACGGGGAATTATTGTTTCCATTACAGATCCCATTGTATCTATACATTTCATCAATGAAAGTTCATAATATTATTGCCATTCTCCAACTAAGAATACGGAAGAAAAAATAGGGATAGGGGGCGGGGTCGGGTAGGAGTAGATAAAAAAGAGAAATTAGATAAACCATGCTCCTACATATTCGTCGACTACGATCTTTTTCTTTTTTAAGCTATATCTCACATTCGAGTATTCTTTCTCTACGTCGCCGATTATGTCTTGTAGTGGGAGTATCACATAAAACTTTTCTCCAACTCTCATACTTTGTGCGGTCTCGTTCCAATCTGAGACGATTTCCGATATTATTTTGCCCTTCTTGAGGACTATCTTTGCTTTCTTATCCTTCCTTATTATCTCTAATCCATAGGAATCTCTGTATTTCTGATAGAGAGACTTATTCTCTAAAATGGTGTCGATTTCGCTGGCTATTTTCATCCTTAATCTTTCGATTAATTCTTCTATGCACACACTAGAGTTCTGGAGAAACCAAATTACTGATTCCTCATCGGATGTATCTGGAATGAAATACCACATCAAACTTATCGGTCTCCATACGGTTTTATTTTTTTTCTTGACTTCTATGGGGACTAAAACGCTCATTGATAGACCCCCAAACAGTATCGAAAGCCCGCCCAGAGTTTTAGCCAATACGCAGTTACGGTCTCTTTTTGGAATAATATATTTTAGACTCTTTCCGAATAATTTTTCAAAATGTTCTTGGAGTATCACGGGATAAACAGTCCCTGAATCAAGAATTGCCGTTACCTCTTTGTGGTCATCTCTCTTGAATGGATTCTCTATTTTAGCAGTAATAACATACTCTAGTTTTTTTCTTTTCTCTTCTTTCTTGACCATAATTATCGCCTAAATCCAAAATAAAAAAAGGAAAATAAATTAGTCATACCCCCGTCGATAGTATCTGACGGCTTTTATTACGTATTGTCGGGGTTTGAGTGATAATGTTCCGTGATCTGGATGATATAGAACTATATCTTCGTCGCTGGTTGGAGTTAGCATATTGTCTTCTATTTTTGCATTAAGTATCTTGATCTTGCTTAATTGATTGCCATTGATTTCGTCAAAATATTCGATATTTTCGTTATCTTCTGGGATGAAAACGACATCACCCAAGCGGTTTAGGAATAGTAGTTTCATAAATTTATGCCATTTATATGTGTCATTGTAATCAAATGGCGGGGACTCTAATATTGCTGGTGATTGGAGTTCATCCCTCACTCTCTCGTGTCCATATATCATTGGATGCTCTCGGAAGTAATAAACAATTCTTCTTTCATTTATAGATCCATAATAAAGTAGTCTTTTTTTCACCCTTATGAAAACTATGTTATCATTAATGAACGTTGAGTCTGCTTTTGATATTTTCGGTATTTTAAAGGAAATTCCCTGAAATTCAAATTCCGCTTGAAATGATGTCGGATATTTAGATATTACTGCTCCGAGAGGTAACCTGATCGCTCCAGAGGATTCATAAAAGTATGCTAGTTTTTTATGGCGTTCCCAGATTCCCCAATCAATATTGGTGGGTATATTTATTACTATCCAGCGACGATGAGACTCTAACTCTTCGCTAATGAGAATCTTTTCGAAGTCATTAAGTTCTAGATTTTTGTCGGGAGTGATCTCTTCGACAATTGGCGTATTAATAAATGACAGCCACCCTGACATCGTGATGTGTGCATACTCATAATCCTCGCATCCAGACATTCCCGTGTATTCTAACTTTCCCAGACATATTTTTGCATCCGCAACTTTTACGTAATATAAGTCATTTTCTTGAATTATTTCGTAAGTATTATCTTTTATCTCTCCTGCCCCCACAATGAAAATATTTTTTGGCTGAACAAATGGTTCTATTTGTATTATGTAATATAGCCCACTTCTGTGATGACTTATGCAATATCTACTTGGCTCGGCACAATGTCTACAATAAAATATACGCCTCAAGACTTTTATTTTTATATCTCCTATTTTTATTTCATTTTTATTCATATATTTCACCCATATATTTCCCCCGCTGAGGCTTTTTACCTCAAACGGGGGGCGTTTTTTAAAAAAATAGAAAGAGAAAGAATTAAACGAATCTATATCTTGAATTACATTGCGGACAGTATGCTACGATGACGCCCCCACGACCATATTGAGTAAGCTGAATATTGTGTCCTTTAGGACATTTAAAAATAAAATACTCATTTGATAGTGCTTTTAGTTTGTCTATGAAATCTGTAGTTATCCTTGTTATCCATTTTCTGAATTGGGGGATATCATTTCTAGTTTTTGTTTCATCGATTCGTTTCTCCATTAATGCCGTTAAGTCCGTCGTGATACCTATTTTTTCTATTATCTTAGATACCGTTTCGCCGAGAATTGTTGGGATGTTTTCATCGGTGATATATTTTCGGCTTCTTAGAACATTCGGGAATTCAGATCTTGTGGCTTCTGTTCCTATGTTGTTCCATGTCATCCATTTTACCATATCGCTATCAGTTATTGTTCTGACGATATCTTCTATTCTTCTATAGTATGTTGTCTTTTTCTTTTGGTCTCGTATCTTTATTATTTTAACTTTTTCGCCGATATTGATTTCTCCTCGTTCAATGTCACTTACTGAGGTAAATATGACGGCGTCGGGGTTTTTGACCTTAACATTCCACTCAATTTCTGCTGTATTTTCTTCGCTATCTTTTATGACGATTATTTCTTTCTCTAGTTCAATATCAGGTGCAAAGAATTGTATCATCCTTTTTAGGACATAAGTAGCAACGATACGCTCATCGCTTTTGATTTCACCAGAGAAATAGGCTTGTATCCCAAGTGGTGTTAATACTATTGCGGTTTTTCCCGCCTCGCTTTCACCGACAAGAACATTATCTTTATCGAGAGGTATGTCAATGTAATTCTTGAGTGCATTATATAACTCATCTACCATTTCTTGAGGTATCCAACGACTTTTTGTTCTTGGATATGTTAAATAACCCTTCAGATATAGTGACTCCATAGCAGACATTATCGATGTTGGTTTTAGTTCTCTGATTTTAGACATAATAGCATCAGTATTATACAGATATTCTCTTTGTTGAACTTTCTCGGTTATTTTTCTCTTTTCTTGTATCACACCATCCCCCTCAATTAGATGTTCCCATGTATTAATCCAATGACCGTTAATGATAATATATGTATCTTCATTGATATCAGAGTTTTCATAGGCTTCGGGATCTTTAATTATAATGTCAGCTCTAAACTTAGAAACAACATAGCGTAAGAGGGGAGATTGAACACGACCCATGCTAAATGCTTGAATGACGTCTGGATAATTTTCCTTGAACCTTAGAGTTAGTGCTTTTGTTATATTGAGACCAATTATACTGTCGGCTAGGTTTCTTGCGATTCCCTGTGCTAATAATGTTTCATTTATTTTACCTCTTTTTTGGAATGCATCAAGTATATATGTTGGTAACAACGCATTAAAATACATTCGAGTAAAGTCTTCCGTTCTAAAAACATTTTTCACGACGTTGAACCCTATTACCTCGCCTTCTCTATCGAAGTCCGTCGCTATAACAATCTCATCTACGTTTTTTCTGAATGAACGAAATACTCTGATCCGCTCTTGAGAATTCCGATAGGGTCTCCATTCGATTTCAGTTATTGGAAGCTCATTTAGTGTTATTCCTCGTATTCCTTTTAGCTTCACAGTATAAAGATGTCCCCTTGCGGGGACTACATAAAGTTCCATTTCACCATATTTCACCGACACACACCGCACCGAAAAGAATGTTACACCATTTTGCTTGAATTCTTGAATATCACCAAAAGCTGATGCTATCCGTTTTCCCGCCTCTTCTTTTTCTGCTATTATTAATATTTCTTGCATATATCTCCCCACGAGAACTTGGGCAGGCTGGATTTTTACCCAGACCCACCCATATTGATTTTTATTTGACCCCGCCCCCATTCGTAGGATATTCTCATCGGGGCTTTAGGAAAACCCGACGAGTAGTATTATCTATATTATACTATAAATCATCCTTTATAATAGTATTATATATAAAGGAGAAAAAATTTAGCCCGCAATTTATTTGTTATAAAAAAAAGAAAAGAGATTAAGGTAGCATTTTGAGTAGATTGGATAATATTTGTTTTCTCTTCTTTAGTATTTTATCGATCTCTTGTATTTCGTTTCTAATATCGTCTGGAAGTGTATCAATTACATCGCCAAGAAGTTCTGATAGTGGTTTATCTTTGGTTATCTCCAAGATTTCTTTTTTCATTTTTTTTAGTTCTGGCATATTCATAAAATTATTCATAAAATATCCCCCGTATAGAAATGAATCGTAAATCTGGCTATTCGTATTTTGTTTATTTTTTTAGTTTTTATGATTCTCTTTAATTGACG
>JAUQYS020000323.1:0-2074 GCA_030587585.2 Candidatus Njordarchaeota archaeon | reverse complement strand
ATAGATCTGGAGACCTATGGAGAAGTTACAATGAGGGCACCTAAATGCTATGATATTACAGTTTTTGAGGAGATGCCTCTTTATATCAAGATCAATGTAATAGAGAATAACATTATACTATTTTCTAGGGATGAACATGAGCTCTACGAGTATTTTTATAGATATCGAAAAATATGGAGAGACCAGAAATACAGGAATAGAATGACGAGGCATGATATCATAAAAACACTAGAAAGCTTAGCCATAAAAGCTTCGGGGAGAACTTGATTTCTTCAAAATATTTTTCTGATATATCTATCTAAACACTAATTTTAGGGGAGAGCCCAACAATGGATTTCATGTGTTGAGAGCTTTGATGTTATCTGCAATAAGGAGTAGGAAATTATGAGCTGGTCTAGGCTTTGTGGGATAGTTTTAGTATTCATTCCTAAAATATGCCGTGAAATATTATGGTTATTGGTTTTTTCTCCAATCATGAATTTTGCCGGTTTTGTCTCTAAAAATTACGTGGATGGGTTCTCCACAATTAGGACAATAATTATCGTCTATAAGCAATTCTACAGAGAACCCGAGTCGGCTAATCAATAACTGGCCGCAGGAAGGACAATAAGTATTTTCCCATGGATGCGAAGGCCAAATATTTCCCACATAAACATAATATAACCCCTCTTCTTTTCCGATTTTATAAGCTTTTTCAACAGTGGATACAGGTGTCTGAACTGGTAATCCAAAATCAAGAGCTTTATACGCAGCAAAATACCTAGTAACGTGCCATGGCGTATCTGGACCAAGAATTGTTTTAATTTTTCTTGCGATTTCTCTAAGACAAGATTCAGAGTCGTTTACTGTAGGTATTATGAGAGTAGTAATTTCTATGTGAACACCTTTTTCCTTTAGCATTTTTGCGTTTCTCCAAACATGGTCTACATGTGCTCCGATCCATTTCTCTATTTCGCCCTTGCATCCCTTTATATCTATATTAGCTGCGTCTAGTCCATGTTTAACCAAGAGGTCTAGGGCTTCCAGAGTCATATAGCCATTAGTCACATAAGTATTGAATAGACCATATTTTTTTGCTATTGGCATAGCATCAAGAGAATATTCGAATAACGTGGCTATTGGTTCATTAAACGAAAAACTTGTACCAGAACTCCCCATTTTTCTGATTTTCTCAATAAACCGTTCGGGAGAAAGATAGTAACAAGATCTCACGATAGTTTTTGAGATTTCGTAGTTTTGGCACCAAGGACATACAAAGTTGCAGCCCCAGCTGCCGATTGTGAGGGCGTACTCATTTGGAAAAAAATTAAAGAATGGTTTTTTGGCCATTGGGTTATTGGACATTGATGATATGTTACCATAGGTCAGGACGTAGAGTCCCCCGCCGTAGTTGTATCGGGCTCCGCACATGCCTCTTTGCCCATCAGGAATGACACATTTTCTCTCACATACTAAGCATCTTACCTTATTGTTGTTAAGCTCTTCCCATAATCTTGCGATCCTTGAACAGGGTGATTCTAGAAGTGCTTTTATTGTTTTGTCTGTCATTTATATTTCCCTTACCAATAATATAATAATCATGATTTTATAATTTAGAGTTCATGGTGATAGTGTGTCAGATATAATTTCGCGCTTCGTAAAATTGCATGGCCTAAATATTGTAAGTGATGGCGATCTTGACGCTGTTTTATCCTAAGAAAGTTCGACAGTGTTGCCCACTAGACCGGTGTGAGACTCACATAGAGAACACCCTCATGAATCGAATCGAAAACTTCATCACATGATACACTCTTCCCACATCAATGCCAGTTATATAGCGTGGGATACACCCACATAATTAGCGACAGATAGCGTGGTAGCCACCACAGCTCAGCATCGTCGATAGCAGTGAAGTATGTTCTAGCACACCTATGCAAGAACCTCATAGCCAAGCTCTCTAAGTATTTTCAACGCCTGCTTCATCGTGATTCTCTTGAAACGTCTCCTCCTAGGAACATAGCCCCGCTTCAGATTCTCGCTCCAAGGAGTTCTCCTAGTCAAAATATGCCATATGGCCATAGCAATCTTCCTAGCA
>JAUQYS020000283.1:0-3702 GCA_030587585.2 Candidatus Njordarchaeota archaeon | reverse complement strand
ATATGAAGCCAAATGTTTGGAAGCATTAAACTCGGGCTCGCAACATGCCTTAGGGATACCCATAGCATTTCTAATGCGACCGGGGATAGCGGCCACATCTTTCTTATCGACCGCATGTCTTACCGCAAAGGCAATGTTCATTCCTACTTCTGGTATAAGACTCGATGCCTTATACATTGATTCTATTAGTCTCAGAGCTTTTTTTAGTTCATTAATTACTGTATATCGTTCGGCCTCTCTATAGAGCCATGCCATGTGGTTTACTGGGCCATGCCCTGACCCCAAACTAAGACCGTAAAGTATCGCTATATGAATAAATTCTTTAGCAGTCTTAACAGCATCTATTATTCTTTTTCCTTTAGCAATCTCAGCCGTAATAGCTGCGGAATATGTGCATCCCGTACCATGTGTATTTTTTGTATAAATACGAGGTGACTCAAAATATGCATATTCTCTTTCCCAGTAAAGAATATCAACCGATTTTTTGCCGTCTAAATGTCCTCCTTTTACAACGACCGACTCGCACCCCAAATTTTCTACTATGTATTTAGCAGCCTTTTTCATATCTTCTACATTTTTGATCCTAATCCCAGATAACTTTTCAGCTTCTGGAATGTTAGGTGTAACAATCTTAGCTATTGGCAATATCTTCTTTTTCAAACTTTCGATAGCTTCTTCCTTTATTAGTAATGCACCAGACTTAGATATCATCACAGGATCTACAACTAGTGGTAAGTTGTAGCTAGAAACTGTTTCTGCTACAGTCTCAATAATTTCTTTTGTATGTAGCATTCCTGTCTTGGCAGCATCCACACCGATATCCTCCACTACTGCCTTTATTTGAAGATTAATCATCTCAGCTGATACATCCTGAATCCCTAATACTGCCCTCGTATTTTGCGCCGTTATGGATGTCAATGCTGCCATACCCCAAACCCCCAACGCTGAAAATGTTTTTAGATCCGCAATAATACCAGCTCCTCCACCAGAATCAAGACCCGCTATCGTAAGAGCTTTACGTATCACATAAACCACCATACAATTCCATAAAAAATTTTCAAAAAACTAAAACGAATTTTCTCGCACGGTAGAAACAAATAGACGTTCTAAAAGTTTTTTCTTGGTCGAATGTTTCGTGAAAATAGATAATTTTATTTTTCTCAAGTGGATATGTATTATTTATTAGGGAAGTGAATATGAGAAGAATAATGATCGGTCAACTTCTAAAACTAGTCCCCAAGAAAAAGCGAAAGAAAATGATGATCGGGTACATGATACCAAAAAAATCAAAAAAATTGGTGGCGTCTAATGGTCGTTTGGGTAAGGGTAAAGCTATACTCTAATTTTTGTGACAGAAGTATAGAGACCAGTGCTGTTCTTAATAGCTGATTTGGTTATCCTTATCCCGGCACACCAAGCAAACCTATAGTCAGATTACCATATCGATTAGCACGCGAGTTATGTATCGATCGTAGGGTTTTAGAGAAACATTCACGCAAGGAGATGTATGATACTGCTGGCGGCACAGTCGAACTTTATCTCATCCCAGATTGCGTTAGTATAGAGCTTGTAGGTGAAGAAAAAATAATTAGAGGCGACGCTATAATAGATGAAAACGCGGATGTCGTTCTTCTAAATGATAGGTCTATATCTGCTCTCGGAATAGTAATTCTTGATCCTGCGGAGGGGATCTGGGCGCTTAAAAATGATATGAAACCACGTCCAAGTAGTGAACCTGAATTCTGGTAAATCTTTTTTCTGATGCTGTTTTTATAGTATACATAGCGTTTTCAAATTATTTTTATTGTTTTGATTTGATTTTTATGTATTTTTATTCTAATTTCGTTGTTTGTCGTTTCTAGTTTTTTGATGATATCTTCTGTCCCATTGCACAGATATGCCCCCCGGATTTTTCTACTAAGTATTATTCTGGCTTCTTTATGACTGTTGTTTGGGTTCCATAGCCTTAATATTATGCCGTCATCTTTTTCTGCTGGTTTTATTGCTGAGATCAAGACATCTTTGGGTATTATTTCGATTATTTTACTGCTGAATTTCTCTCCTTCGGTTCTTACAACATAGCACTTCCTGTTGAGTTCGTTCCATAATTTGATTGCTTCTGTGTGTTTTGTTCCAAGATAAGATTTTATTTTTATGCTGATTCTATGTTTTCCTTGATCCATATAGTTCTTAGTTATGGACTCTATAAGTGTTTGTAGATGATTCAGCAGATACATAATTTTTTTGTTTGCGATTATTCTATCTCTTATACACTTTGGGATCAAGGTAACCATCTTAAGTTTCTCCATAGAAGGAAACGTAGGGGATCTTAGAAGTGTTATTCCTAAATTTGATTTATCTTTTGACACACCAACCGACGAATCTATCGCTACGGATATGCTCCATTTTTTGTTTGGTATCTGGATCCATCCTACTGTCGGTACTTCGTATTTTGCTTTTTCTGCCACAGATGCTTGTTCGGATGAATAATCGACTCTTTTTACGACTCCATATGGCGCCCCATAAATCGCATATTCTGTATTGGTGTTTAATGGCAGTATTATTTTTGCTAGTTTGTGTTTAGATTTCCATGATGCTTTGATCTCTATCCCAACGGAGTCAGATGCATCGTCCAGTACATAGCATATTTCAAAAATAGCGCTGGATATGCCTTGTCTGTATTTGTATCTTGTTCTTATGGCCGCTCTAAGACTGTTATTTTCCTCAACGGCAACATCTACCGGATCTAAAAGATCTGTATATCTACTTTCGTTATCGAATGTAAATATTTCCCATGCATCAAAGATAGCTGCGGGATACCCAACCATGTTATCTCTTTTCCATGAGGGGTAATCATCAAAAATTCTGATCCGGATAGGAGCCTTAAGAAGTTTCTTTCTGAGCATTTTATCGAAGACTTGGCTCAATAATCCCGTCCTCTTATCAACAAAAACTCTATACTTATTGTTCTCCAAAATTATAAATTTCTCTCGATCCCTAACCAACACAGATCCTTTTTTTACAATCTTGTCTACGGGAACTATTTTTACACCAAACCCCGGAACGTTTGCTATCTTTCCGAATTCTTCTTTGTTAGGAAGCGATATTATTAGATCACGTGACCATTGAGTGGGATTAATTATAAGTATAGAATCTTCTCTAGGTTTTCGAAAACAATTAACTATTTTCCTTATAATCTTGTTTTTGACTTTCTCAGTTTTTATTAGCGCCTTTTTAAGTTCCGATAAAGATTCGGCCGTCGCATCTTTCGACAATGCTCCCGATAATATGTCATGAAACTGATTGGTGAGAATAGTTTTCCATATTTTCTCTAAGTTTATTTTTTCTCGAGATAATCCATATATCTCAGATAAAACAAGGAGAAATTCTGTGTCTAGAATTGATACTTCACATAATCTCATTAGTGTTTTTATAATTCGTTGTGTTGTGTAGACACCTCTATGGAACTGAAGATATAGTTCATCTTCCACTTTTGGGATACTCATATCACTAAAATTTATATCCTCATATATATCGGAGAAAAACCTCTCAGCTTTTTCTACGAGCAAGATAATATCTTTAGGAGCTCGCCGCATGTTTTTGATGTCTTTTTTCGTTGGGCCGCCACCATGATCGCCTCTTCCATACAAAAACAATAGACTACAAACCTTATGGCGCTTGTAGATTTTGTCTATATATTTC
>JAUQYS020000262.1:0-1711 GCA_030587585.2 Candidatus Njordarchaeota archaeon | reverse complement strand
AACATTTTAACATCAGAAATGATAGAAAGTGGTGATACTGAATTTCTTGAGCTTGTACCGCTTGTTGGAATAGAACCATTATGTTCGCTAAAATATGCTGGCCATGGCCATATTTTGAGGGGCGACGTAAATTTTGCGCCACATATCCGAGCCCCAGCCTTTTTGCCTTCGCAAAGAATAGTCAATATAATATATGGTCTTCCTACAAATGGTCCGCGTTATGGGGCCTTGATGTTCGGTGACGAAGTTTTAGTTGATCCACAGAGTGGAAAATGTATAGCGTATCGAGTAAGACAAGAGATTCTCTTCGAACATGAACTTGTTACGGGGACGACTGGAAAAGGAAAAACAGCGAAATGTAAGAATGATATCTATATGTTTGTAAAAGAGATTGGGGGTGCTGTGGTGATAATAGATACTCATAACGAGTATTCAATGATATATGAAGATCCTATTAGGGAGGATGATCCTATCAAACCTAATGAATTTGATATAAAAATATGGAACGATCTAAACATTAAGCCGAGCAAAATTGAGGATCTTATCGTATGGATACCCCTCAACCGTGGCCTCAATGTTGATAAGATCGACGATAAAATAAGCAGCAAAAAAAATATTGTTAGATTTTTCTCGATACAGTTCAGAAATATAAGTCCAAGCATGTTACAGTATTACCTCCCAGCATTATCGCCTCAAGGATATTATGTTTTACCAAAGCTCGTAAGTAAGTTCAGAAAGATTTATAAGGATGATAATAATACTCTTGAGAAGTTTTACAGATGGCTTGAAAACACTAGATTTTCTAAGGACTTTATAAGTGATGCGACGCGAGACGCATTATTGAGAAGAATAGCCTCTATTTTGGAAGAAAAGATATTCGACAGAGAAGACGGCCGAGAACTCGACATAAAAACATTGCTTCACTCGAGGAGAGTAAGCATAATTAGGACAGATCTTATACCCTCTGCTACTGCGCGGAGAATAATAGTTATGCATGTGATTAGCGAAATTGCAAGACAAAAGTTGAGAGATTATGATGAAAGATATCCGCCTACGATGTTGCTTATCGATGAAGCACATAATTATTTTCCACGCTTTGTATATGATTTAAACGAAAAAGATTGGGTTCTTAGAACAGTATCATGGGTAGAAAGAATAGCGAGAGAAGGTCGAAAATTTAGGCTTAGGATAGAATTTTCGACGCAAAGTCCAGAAGATCTGAATCCACGAATACTAAAAACGGTAAATACATATACGTTGTTTGGACTTACGCCGCTTCAGATTAGAACACTTAAAAAATTCATGGAATTGCCGGTAGATAAAACTGTTCTTATGAATCTTCCAACACGATGTGCGGTAATATACTCTAGGAGCAATGCGGGAATACCCATGAAGATCTTTGTACCATGGGCACTACTACGCCATAAGATAACTAAAAAATCATGAAAATCGTAATCAATGAAATCTATTTATCCAAGTAGTACGCATCTGGAGCCCGATCCTCAAAGATATTGTTTTTTGGTGTTATGTTTTTATCTCTAGCAACACTTAGATCGATGTCAGCGTAAATTATCTCTTCCTGAGTTTTACTAGCCATAGCTATTACTTCGCCTTTGGGATTTACTATTATTGTCTGGCCAGTGAAAGTTAAATCACCCTCGATTCCTATTCTGTTAGCCGATATTATATATACACGATTCTCTAGGGCACG
>JAUQYS020000176.1:0-5220 GCA_030587585.2 Candidatus Njordarchaeota archaeon | reverse complement strand
AAAACCCACGATGAATCGGTCTCTTACCATATTCTTGTCCCGTTTCTTAGAAATTTTAGAAAACGAAAGCTTATTGAGGGTATTTTTTAGAATCCTGATTAGATATGCTGGATTTATGGCTACCTTTCCTTCCCACTCAATTATTTCTGGATACTTATCAAATATATTTCCATCCATATGATCACCATATTTTTCCCAAAATATAATTCTGGCAATTTTACTTTTATTTAATTTAAGATATTTTTTATGATGGTGATACAGATGGGTCTCAGAAAATTGAGTGGAGACATAACAAAACATCTCCTTGTGATCGGATTAATAATTTCGACAGGACTAAACGTATATCTTGGGTATTCGTATCTTACTATTAATGAAAAATATAATCAACTACAACAGCAATACGATGAACTCTACAACGACTACATCTTTCTTCTAAATGAAAGTATAAATCTGTCGGATATAGCGATTTCATCATTTGTTTGGCAGGAGCAGAGGGCGGGTTTCACCGTGTTTTATACATCGTTTTTCCGTCAAATGTATTACACATTAATACTATTTGGCTACGGGAATATCACAGGCAAATATGCCACAAAAATATATTATGCTAATAAAATAGTTTACGCAGAATTCTTAGTATACTGTGGGTATATCATACTGCGTTTTAATGAAACATGCAATGTATCGACATGTATTTTATATGAACCATACGCAAAATATCAGACAATGATTTGGCGTCTCAACAGAAGCACAAATGCATCATTGTCGTTTAGATATGAAAATCCACCAACGCCACTATACAGATATAATGCTCCTTCGTGGATACTTTTTCTTCCCGCAATAAAATTGTTGAGTAAAAAACTAACAAATGAAAGTTATGTAGATTTGTATCATTATTTTTCATTTAATATCAACATAACAACAGTAGATGAAAATATAACAATACAAAAAACCATTGGAATAGCGACACCACAAATAAGAATATTCCTCGAATAAGAAATTATACAAATAATATTATTCCAAAAAAGGTTATTTCTTTTTTTCTTGTATAATAGTAGAAATACGGGTGTATATATGAAAGTCATTTCAATCAGACTTCCCGATTGGGTCATAGAAAATATTGACAGGCTTTGCGAACTTGGAGTTTTTATATCTCGCTCAGAATTTATACGCTATGCTATTCGTCTTGCACTTAAGAGATATGAACAAGAACTACAAAAAAGCGGTGAAGTTGATGGTAGGATACTTCGAATTTCATGGAAAATTCACGAAGATGCACATCCAGAATATGACTATGAACTAACCGCCATACCTTTTAGTCACCAAAAGAAATTACTAGTAATCTATCCTCGAAATATCGACTCATTTTTTGTTATCAATCGCTCATATAGGATTTGCTTAAAATCCCCTGCGGGTGCTGTTGATCTTATTGCTATATTTAATGCCGACAAAACATTTACGGCAATTGTTCCATATGATTTTAATGTTTCAATGTTCAAAAGAGGGCGTCTGATTGTTTTGTCCTCTGTGCAGTAGACTTAAAAAATAAAAAGTTTTTTAAAATATTTTTCTCTATTCTTTTAAATATGGTGAATTTCTTGAAATGTATATATTGTGGTGTGGAACTAGAAAAAAGGGGTCACGAAGTTATTTGTCCGTTATGTGGCGTAGTGTATGATGACTGCGAGTTAGTATATGGCGAAAACTACTTAGAACCGCTTGTAGTCTATGAGGGATATGATGCATCAAAAATAAAGCATAATAATGTTGATAAACTTCTAAGCGAGATATATCTTATTCTGTCCGATTTTGGATTAGAAATATATTTCGATTTCGCCAAAAAGATTGCTTTGAAGATAGTAAGAAGGATGGGGGATGCTTCTAAGGTTTTACCTTTGGCTTTAGCCATTACGGTGTTTATAGCAAAACCTTTTAGAGACCCCTCTCTAAATCAGAAAATACGACAACATTGGGGGAGATTGGGGAGAACACAGAAGAAAAAATTTTTCGAGTATATGAATTACCTAAGAATCAACTTTGCGGAATACACCAAAAATATCGAGAAAAGTTTTGTGATACAAGTCATTAATACGCAATTCCCCGAATATCAAAAGGATCTTAGTATTATTATGAATATGTATGATAAATGCGATATACCTACTAGTCCTAAAAACAAACTTGCTGGAATTCTCTATTATCTATATAAGAGAAGAAACGGAAACAAGAAAATGCATTTTTTGAACAAAATTTCCGTGAAATTGAATATTTCAAAACCGAGTATATCTCGCTTTTCTAAAGAAATAGAAAAAAGAATAAAATTTGCTAACGGCAACATGATGTATCGCATTCTCAAAAATTTTTAGATAAAATTAAAGTTTTTTTGCTTTTTTGAGGAATTCCCTACGTTTATATCCAATTATGAAAAAAACCGCTATTATCGTGAATGGTATGAAATCCATCGCAGGTAAGCATTCTAGCGATTGAATAGCGTTTGATACCCAAGCATCCTTGCCGAAAGCCTTAGTCAGTAATGCAATTGCAAGAATATCGAATACATCGCCAATATATGGAATAGCAAGCCCAACATAGTCAAGCAAATCAATTATTACACAATACACAATTACCACTATCTGAAATGTGGTCAGTTTAATCCCAAACATGTAATCACCGCTTCTTAACAAACTTTGTAAGATCATATAGCTTCCCTCTCACATCTATGGGGGTCTGGTAAAATTTCTGTTCAGTCATAAACAGATAAAACATGGTATCCTTTATATTCTCGATTTTATTCTCAATACGTCTGTTGCGGACATCAATTTCATACCATACTCCTGCTTTAGTTCTTGCCAAGCCAAAACCATGCCATGTTCCCAAGAAATATTCAAATCCTTTCTCCTTTAACCATCTTGCAAGTTCAGGTCTAAGTCTTTTGAAACGAGGATCATCAATATGTCGCAGTTCAATCTCTGCTTTAAAAGTAATGTTCCCTGACAATACAAAGCGATCTTTTTCTTCCTTCATAACGAGACCCCAAAAACAAAATTTGTCACATATAAAGGGCATAAAATCTTCGGAAAAACAAACAGCCCGTTTCTTGATTTTCATTTATGACACCCATAATAATAATAAATTTTTTTATAATTTATTTTTGAAGAGGGTGTCTATTATGGGTGAGAAAAAGAAAATTTTGGGTGGGATAATAAATAAGCTGGCGGGTCTGCCAAAAACACTTCTAATCGGGCTTTCTGGAATATTCGCCTTGACTGTTGCAAGTATTCTTGGCACATCAATCACGATATCAGATATCATAGATTACTTGACAAGCGGATACATTAATGAGTTCTTGATAGCCCTCGCAATAATACTATGCTTCGCACAAATATTTTTCGCCGTCATTTATCTGCTGAGAAACCTAATAAGTCAACTAGTTGCATTCGGATCGCTTCTAACTGGAATGATAATATTAGCTGTTGGTGTAGCATTGATAATACAATATTCGGCAATATCGATAATAATGTTTATCATCGGAAGCATAGAACTACTGCTTGGCATGGTATTATCAAAATTGAAATAAGTTCAAGCCTACGAGGACGCAATTTTTTTATATTTTTTTTTATTTATTAGTTATTGGTGATCGGTATGAAAGCCATAATTTTATCGAAAGGAGAATTAAAGAATTTTGCTGGCTATTCCAGATTAAGATATATTTTGATTGCTGTAACTCAAAAAATAGTAGAAGAGCGTGAAAAAATAGTCAAAGAGAAACTTGAAAAATCACTTTGTGATGAGATTCTCCCCTCAATACCAGAGAAAGACAAACAACGCATTAAGAACTTAATTCATGAGTATGTTGCTGGAAACATCGGAAAATATGATCTAATTGAGGAACTAAGAAAATATGGCTTAAGCTACGAATATGAAGAAATTGGAGAACCATTCGACTATGCCCTTGCAAAAGTCCTTGAACAAATAGCATCTGAAATAAACAAAAAAATGGAATCATATTGGATTCCCCGATATTGGTTTGTCGAATCAAATTCAACCCCAGAATACTCTCTCCAATGGAATCCAGATGTGAGATCATACTGCGGAAGATGGATACCAATGGGCTACGGCGATGTTCCTGAGCAATTCTGTTTTGGGACGAATCTTGTAGAGGACGCCTGTGAGATTATGATGGATATATATAATCATCTATATAATTACTACGACACAAAAGAAGAATATAAAGATTATTATATTATTTTTGCGTATTGGTGGGAGTTCGGTGAATAAGGGGAGTATGTTGAATGTTGAAATTGAGACTAGATTAAAGATTTTGGAAGGACAAAAATTATCTTGTGTATATTATTATCCACAGCATCATGAATTCATCATTGAGTTCATAGATGTTAGTGATGGTGCAAAAAAACTATGAGAATAAAAACTGGAAAAAAACTTTCAGCTCTCATCGTAGATTATTATCCGCCTCTTCGCCCTCGTGTATCAAGGTTCGGTATTATAACTGAAGAACGAAGATATGCGAGAGAAATACCTGAAACCCCTCGTATATTTATTTCGTTTAGGGATGTAGAACCTTCAATAGCTTCCGTAAAAATGAAGCATAACATTCTCATTATAACTGTTGCATATCAAGAATAGTTATTTAGAACATTATTTCTCTTACTTTTTTTATAAGTTTTGAGTCTTTGATCAGCCGTTCAAGAATATTTGGCTGATATATAACTTCTTGTGCTGTAGGACTTATCTTTGTTGAATACCATATAGCTTCCGCTATTTCTCTATATGTAAATCGTGGGCTTCTCGTTTTTTTCCATCCATATACCCGCCAACGACAAGTGATATAGTCAAACTTCTTGATAAATTCCTTGATCATCTTTATCTTAGGGGCAACAAAATGTATCCTATAGCGTCTTAGTGGAGAGGCAATATTTATTTCTATAAGTCCATAGTAGTCTTCACATAGTTTTTCAAAATCCCCAGACTTAGCAAGATCATAGTATTTAAGATATAGTGTATCACTCCAATACATAAATCTAACTTCAACATCTTCGCCATCATCTTCATAGTCACTATTATACCAGACCATAGGGATATACCAGCTTATTAGACGTCCACCGTATTTCGCTTTTAGATGTTTTTCTATATTTCTCTCGGATTCGTAGACTAAGTATATAAAAGACTTAACCCCCGCACCGACTAAATAGCCAACAGAAATATCCT
>JAUQYS020000172.1:0-3870 GCA_030587585.2 Candidatus Njordarchaeota archaeon | reverse complement strand
GACGAGATTCGTGTCGAGTATTGATTTGGATCTTACGGATCCCAACTTCACCTCGGCTATACTTGAGATTCTTCAGAATTTGCTGAAAGATGATATAGATTATGTCTATATTTCCTCTAGGAAAATATCATTCGAGAAAAACGAAACATATGTTATTT
Source organism: Candidatus Njordarchaeota archaeon (assembly GCA_030587585.2). Lineage (GTDB taxonomy): Archaea > Asgardarchaeota > Njordarchaeia > Njordarchaeales > Panguiarchaeaceae > Panguiarchaeum. The sequence goes on along the minus strand of JAUQYS020000172.1, from coordinate 3,712 downwards.
TGCTTCCCAAAGCTACGATTGTCAACAAGGACCTGTTATCAGAAGCCATCAAAAAATCTCTTGATCTTCTGTCTCTAAATTGTCCCGCCACAATACGCTTGGATGGATCTAATATTAGTATAGAAAAAATGGGGCCCTGCCGTGATTAGGAGTGGTGTTGCTGGCGCATTCTCACTCCCCGATGATAAATACGTTCCACAACACATAATTGAGAACCTCTATAGAAAACTGTTGCATAGAGGAGCCCCGATATTTATATATCCCCAACACGATAAAATCTCAACAGAATTCAGAGAACCAACAGAACAAATAATGATACAGTTCGCTCTATGTCCATCAGAAGGATCTGTGTTATCAACAAGCGATTCCATAATTATTATGGATGGATTTCTATTTAATCAAAATCCTAAGTTCCTCCCAGAATCAATACCAAAAAATTTAGATGGCCATTTCGTTATCTGTAAATACCTAAAACAAAAACATCGCCTAGAAATATATAGAGATTCCATCGGACCAAAACCTCTTTTTTATACATTTTGGAAAAATACATTCATATTCGCGTCCGAAAGAAAAGCATTACCGGCAATAAATCAAGCTAAGAGGCTGCCACCTGGACATCGAATCATCTTAGAGCACTCAGATGTATCGATTGAGGAATATTTTTACTCCAATAGGCCTCCCTCAATTCATGAACCTATTTCAGACATTAGCAAACTAACAAAAATACTCGGAAAACTGCTTAGAGAGTCCATAGAATTCCTTGCAGAAAAAACAACAGCAATTATGTTTTCAGGTGGTTTAGATTCATCACTAATTACCTGGATTACGAAAGATATAGTCGATGTCGAAATTTTTTCTGTTGGACTTCCAGATTCAAAAGATATCAAATGGACACGACACGCAGCAGACATGCTTGGACTAAACCTCAACCTCAAAATCATACAACCTGACGACCTTGATGACTACCTCCAAAAAACTATATACGCACTCGAAGAGAATGACCCCCTAAAAGCGGTAATAGGTTTACCAATCTATGCGGCATGCGAGTTTATCAAAGATAATGGTATGCGTGTGGCGTTTGCTGGCCAGGGGGCCGACGAAATTTTTGGCGGCTATGCCAAGTATCTTAACCTAGAGCCAAATATGATTAATGATGCTCTTTATCACGATGTCAAGAATCTTTATCATACAAATCTCGAGAGAGACGACATGATCGCTATGGCTAACTCAATCGATCTTAGACTACCATACCTATACCCAAAACTCGTCCGATTTGCCTTTTCTATACCAGCTACCCTAAAAATCTTTCATGGTGAAAGAAAATACATACTACGAAAAGCAGCTCTAGAGCTAGGTCTACCAAGAGACATCGCGCTAAGATCAAAAAAAGCTATACAATATTCGACAGGAGTCAAAAAACATGTAGAGAAAATTGCTAAGAAGAAAGGCTACACACTCTCTAAATATGTTAAGCACATATTCAACCGGATTTATGGTTCATAGATCTCTTATGTTTTCTCTATGATCTTTTTATGAATACTATTTATTTTCTCTATTTCCTCTACTGGGTCTTCTGATAATGTTATTGCTCTTCCAATGATCTCAAAATCGGCTCCGGATTCTAACGCCAAGCCTAAAGATGCTCCTTGAGCACCAACTCCAGGAGATAATATCAATTTTGTTTTTAGCTTTTTTCTTGCCTCGACAATGTATTTTCTAAAAGTTGCTGGAGCAACTATTCCATCTGCTAGATCCTTTGCTACTACTAAAAATTCTTCGAAGTGTCTATTTATGAACTCCTCAGCCCCTAGATGTGTCATAGCAGTCACTAAAAAAAGTTCTATGCCCATCTCATTTAGATATTCTTGTAATTCACGTAACGCTTGGCTCCCGATAAACGCATGCGCTATTATCCCATTTGTTTTTTCTGCTACTCTTTTGCATATCTCTACCATTATTTTTGGTATATCCGCCAGCTTCAGGTCCGCAATAATATATGCTCCACTTTCGGCCAGCATATTTAGTACCAAGGAACCTTTCTTACTTAGAAGCATTGGTAGACCAATTTTTACGGCAGCTATTTTTTCTATTATCTCATCCAATCTTTTACTTAGATTATCCCCAATAAAGTCTATTGCTAATATTATGCGGCTCTTATTCCTGTACGCTTCCAGTTTCACCACGATCCCCCAAAATATCACTAATAAATTTGGGTAAAACAAACAAAGAATGATGTATCTCAACGCTATAAAATTTTGTGTCTTTTTTACACTGATTCCTCGGTATGCTGGGGTCTATAGAATTTGATGCCGCCACGAACGCCCATATCGCTCCGGGATAATATGGTACCGGTACCCAGTATATTTTGGCTATTCTAAAGGCATTATGTGCGTTGTTGTATATTTTTTCAAATATTTCTCTCTGAAATAGTGGCGATCCTGCCTGGACAGTCACTATTCCATCTGGTTTTAAAAGTCTGCTAATGTTACGATAGAATTCCTCGCTTATAAGAGAGCCCGCGGGAAGATCTTGATATGGATCGGAATAATCACCAATAATTATGTCGAATTTTCTTTTTGTTTTCTTCACAAATTCTGCAGCATCATCATATACTATGCTTACTCTCGGATCATCAAAAGCACCCATGTCTAGCTTAAGATATTCTCTACATATCTCTACTACCTTGGGATCGATCTCAACTATAACCACTTCTTTAATCATTTGATACTTTAGAACCTCTCTTAATACTATCCCATCACCACCACCAACAATTAACACACTGTTAGGATTTGGATGGGCCATAATTGGCACATGTGCAAGAACCTCATCATAGAAATCATATTTTTCTGCTGATTGAATCGTATAATCTTCTCCTTCTCTAAACATTAATACTTTTCCTAAGGGATCCGTGTCTGCTATTATTATCTCAAAGTATGGTGATTTGTATTCGTGTATAATTTTTTTCAGCCGAAACTTTATTGCTACTCCTAGACGATTATTTACTTCCCCAATCCACTTATCCAGAGTTACCCCCTTAAGCTCTTTTTTACTAAGAAAAATTAGATTAATGAAAATGATACCTAAATAATATAAGAAATACTTCGCAATTTGAGGATGTTAGCATATGCAACCTATCATAATCAGACGCCTTTATGAACTTGGAATGATAAAGTTCGGCGATTTTAAGCTCTCTTCTGGAAAAAAATCGTCTTTTTATATTAATCTAAGAGAACTACCAAGTTATCCTGACCTGTTTCATGATATCATGAACATTGTACTCGAGAAAATTCGCGAAATAAGTTTTGATGTAATATGCGGGATAGCTACCGGTGGCATTCCCTTCGCGTCTTATCTGGCTTTTTCTCTTAAAAAACCGCTCGTATACGTTCGTAAAAGTCCTAAAAATCATGGGCTAAAGGATATGATTGTGGGCAGAGTAAATAAAAGAAGAGTCCTGCTAATTGATGATGTTGCCACAACTGGTGGCTCGCTAATAAGAGCAATAAATATACTACGAGCATCTGGCGCAAATATTGACTCGACTTATGTAATAGTGCTGAGAAGTGATAGAGCTATTGACCTTCTTAAGACCCAATCTGTAAATCTACTATATCTATACCATGCAAGAGATATTTTTTCTGTTCTGAAAAATATTGGGTTAATAGATAATAGTCAATATAAAGTTCTTTTACAAGAAATCGACGGCATCTAG
>JAUQYS020000153.1:0-4052 GCA_030587585.2 Candidatus Njordarchaeota archaeon | reverse complement strand
CAGCAGAGAACGTTCCCGATGTGAACGGCACGACATATCCCAATACTGACTATAAGATATTGATTGAGAGAGACCCAGATCTATTGACCTATGACATTGTGTTCATTGTGTGGAATACTTTGAAGTCGCCATTTGACAACCTGTTGGCAAGAAGAGCATTTGCCTATGCGACGCCCTATGAGAAGATTTACAGCGAGGTATATGATAACCTAACTGTGCCTCTTTATGGTGTTATTCCAAAGGGTATGCCCGGCTACACTGAGACAGGTATAATCAAGTATGAGTATAATATCACGAAGGCTAAGGAGCTCATTGAGAAGAGTGGTGTACTAAAAGGCTCCGTAATGATAATTCCTTTGCTTCCGTTCCCAGTATTAGTGTTGCCTGTCACTGTCGTACGTAAGGAGGAAGAAGAATAAGACCCTTTTTCTTTTCTTTTTGTTCTTTATCTGATTTCTCCTTATTAATCGACTTCGTTCTTAAAATATTACTTATCATTAACAAATTTTAAGTTTTAAGATGTATTATATTAGGACTAGGATGCTTGGATTTTTGTTAGTCTGTTGCGATGGGCGAGTACTGGTGAAATCAATTCATGATTATGACAAATATTATATCATATACCTGAAGGAAGTGGAGGATCAGGAGAAAATACTTGAGACGATATCGTCTATAGCTGATATATATGGCGTTGGTGTAGATTATAATAACTCGAGAAGAATCAAATATGTGGTGATAAGATCAAGACGAGGAGCTCTAATGCGAGAGGAGATTAGTCTGCAAGAAATAGGGGATAGATACCTTTTATCAGGCCCCCGTGTCCTCGTAGAGTATGGATTAAATGCTTTTTGCGACGAGATTTTTCTTGTCAGGCCTGATGAGATTATGAGGAGACGTGCGAATGGTGCTTTTTTGTGTTTGGAGGATGCTATAGCTACTACATTTAAGCGTGCAATAGAATATAGACCATCATGGCTAAGGTACATTGTTATGATTTATATATACAGACGTACCGATATCAAATATCTCCTATATAGATGTCGAAAGCTAGGTATTTATGACGAAATCAAGAAATTCTTAGGTCTGATTTTCAGGACATTTAAGGGTAGATGGGAGAATAAAAGATCCATAAAAATTGCGCTGAGTCACCCCAGATTCAGACATATCATAGACTACTTTAACCATACCCATTGGTATGAAATAGTAGCCGATGTCGAATCCTTCTATGGACTTACACCAGAAGTCATCGTGTCCCTGGCTGGAAAACAGCTATATGGATATTAGTGATGCAAATGAAGATATCTCCCCCATATTGGATGTCGATAATGCTAAGGGCTACCGAATGGCTAGAGGATAAAAATATTAGCTACACAATTTTTGGTAGTGCATGTTTTTCTCTGCTAGTCAGGCCCATATCCACGAAAGATATAGACATCCTAATTAGACCATTTCCAGAAATCGAAGAATCATCAAAATTCGCAATAGAACTACGCAGTTTGCTTGGAGGGGTAAGAGCGTTTCCACTATTTGATGCCTTGGAAGGCGACAGAATAATCGTTGAAGTGGAGACACCAGATGGATTAGTGGGAATAGAGCTATGGTCGCATATTTTGAGGGAAAAAAAATCAGTAATATTTATCGACAAAAGCATAGAAGTACAATATCACGGTAGTACCCTACGCATCCTCCCACCAGAATTATTTCTAGCTACAAAGCTCTGCGAACTCACACCAGAACCAGCAGATAAAGAAAAGATAGATGAGCTACTCCATGTTTACGGGGAAAAAATAGATATCGAATATGTTATCTGGGCCATAAAAATACTTAATTGTTCTAGCTTAGCAAGAGGAAACATAGACCTATGGTATGAAGAAAAAAAGCCAAAAATACTAATGGAAATCCTAGGCCAGATATAATTTCACTCCAACATGGCAAGAGAGCACTATAGTATCGACATCAAAACGAAAGCGTGGTTGTGGGGCGATAATCCACCAACAAATACACATCTACAGTCGTAATTAGTGGACTGCCGGGCTAATTATTTTGCGCTTTTTTTATAGCGTCTAGCTCTCCTACGTGGCGTCATTTTAAGAATCGTGAAAAGCGTTAAGAAAAACAAAAGCAGAATCATCACTGAGATAGTCCCTTTCTCATCTAAACCCTTATGCCTACCAGACAAGCCCCGATATGTATGCCTAGCGACGCACAATGCGCGCCAAAATTTTCTAGGCAAAACACCAAGCGTCGAGATCTAGACTTGACAGAAATGACATGCTACTGAAAGAGTACGTCCGAGGACGCACAATATGCGTCCAAGTCCCCTTAGCTGAAAGCCTAAACATCGAGTCCCTCGTCAAATAGAAGCAGGGTCTTTGTGCATTGAGTTTTTTTCTCAAATTCCTGGTGTGCGTCTGGGACGCGCATAGGGTGTGTCCAGTTTCTGTGATAAGACTCGAAGTATTAGAGCCTACGCTTGGTGGGATAGGCGTATTCTAGTGTATGAACATAGAATGATTTTGGACAAAAACCAAAGAAAGGACAACTTGATGCTGTATATACAGTACCTTGATCGAAAATAAAGCAAAATTTATAAGATTTCATGGTTAAGATGAATTAAATTTTGATAGTATTGTTACTTTAAGTTAGGTGTTGATATGAGTAGCGAGGTAAAGCCGATAAGGATATATACTAAGAAGGATTTAAAACCCATCCCCTCTCATATAATAGAGTTTTTGCGGGAGGTTAGAAATGCGGAACCTCGTTTGCACGATTGGTATTATGACAGAAGTGTAAAGGAGTTTAAAAGACTTTTAGAGAGTGCCGAACAGATAGTTACTGTGTTTGTTTGTTCCGGGAGTTTAAAGCCAGAGCTGCGTCTAGACAAGAGATATAGCTATGTTACATTGAGTAGAACAGCATCGATAATTGAGATTGAGGCTCGTAGATATTGGTGGGATAGACATGATGAATTCAGGAAAATTGTGGATAAAGAATGCGAGGGATTGAAGGGGCGAGCCTTTGATGAATGCGTGAGCAGGATTATGAAAAGAACATACCCAAAGGTTAAGAAAATAGCAATAGTAGAACTAAGGTTTCATTTGCCCCTATCCTACAAGGATAAACTTGATTTGCTCTATAAGGCAAGATGGAGATACGAATCGAGAAGACTATACAATCTGCCCCAGCCATTCTCTAGATGGGATGAGAGGACATCTTGGGAACAATTCTACTTTGCCAAGCTAAGAGAACGCTGGGTATTCGCATTTGGTGACCCTGCCTCTTCCAGCGCACGAGCTTTGCATTCAATGTGGTCTTCGAGGATAATAACACTTGATATTCCAATGCGTGGAATTATACTGTGGTATAATAATGCAAACCATCTATGGTTTGTTGATGAGTTTGATCGTCCAGTTATATGTCCAATAGACGCATTTGGACACATAAAACTTGCTGGAGAGGATTTCAGGAGATTTGTTAAAGAGGCCATGAAAAAAGGGTTTTACACCGTGTATTTTGATAGCGATATCTTGGGAAGAGAACCAAAAATAAGATTATATTGGGGTCACCCTTGGTGGTATGATTGGTTGAGGGAGAATTAGAGGTCATCAGAAAGGCATTTCTTGAAGTTGTAGAGAATTTTGGTGAGGCCAAGGAGAAAATTAAATGGAGAGAGTACCTAGGAAAAGGAAAAGTTATAGAGGCCTGCAATGCATATATTCTACCCGAGGTATGTCTGAAAATATATAGAATGGTACCCATAGATAAAGAAATGCATGAAGTCGATATAGCTAGAGAGATCATCGAGTACCACAAGAAGACTGGGACGACAACCATGAATTACTATGAACACAAGGAAAAACAATACTATAAAACTCTCATAGAGTATCTAGATGAAAACGATGTCTTAGGAGTGATATATGAGGGAACGATATTTAAGATAGAGTTCAAAACATATGAAGTCCTTGAAACTGTTGACGATTGTTGGCTTGCCTATATCATAAACGATTGGGAGAGTTTGGAGGATGTGATGGAAGCCTGTATTCTTGCAATAA
>JAUQYS020000097.1:0-3282 GCA_030587585.2 Candidatus Njordarchaeota archaeon | reverse complement strand
TCAGGATTCATTGTGCCTATGAGAATAAATCTTGCTGGATGAGAAATACTTATGTTCTCTCTTTCTACATAATTCCAACCCATGGCGGCAGCATCCAAGATCAAATCGGCTATATGATCTGGCAGAAGATTAATCTCATCAATATACAATATATTCCTATTCGCCTTCGCTAGGATACCAGGCCTAAACGCTCTTTTTCCCTCCCTCAATACTTTTTCTATGTCTATAGTACCAACAACCATTTCCTCCGTCGCTCCAATCGGCAAATTAACTACCCGCATTTTTATTTTTTTACGTGGCAATTTTTCTCCATTTTCTATACGTTTTCTACAAGTAGGACACATCAACGATTTATCCTCAGGATCGCAATTAAAGATACAATCAGCAACAACCTCTATAGGAGGCAACAAATCCGCCAAAGCTCTTACAATAACACTCTTTCCAGATCCTTTTTCGCCTCTTATCAGAAGTCCACCAATCTTAGGGTTTATAGCTACGGCTAACAAAGCTAGCTTAAGCAAATTTTGGTTAACAAACGCTGTGAAAGGGAAAACGACGCGACTATCATCTGCAGACATATCTAACATCTCTAGTTCCACAAAATACAATAATATATTTCAAAAAACAAAAATCAATGCAAATAATAATCTGATCGTCGTAGCGATCCTTTTTAATCATAGAATTTTTTTGATAAGAATGCGGCCTTTTTTTGTTAAGATATAGTAGTATTGGGTTCTTTTCTTTTTTTGTTTCGTTATGCGGGATACTAATCCATATTCTAAAAGATCTTGGAGGTGTTGATATATCGTTGGGAAAGATATGTCTATACCAAAAATGTTTTTCAGCATTTTCTTTATTTTATATCCATGCATTGGTTCTTTGCTTAGTATTTGTAGGATTCGTATTTTGGTTTCTCCTAAGCGTTTTATTTCGGCTTTAGGAGTCGAGCCAATTATCTTTTTTGAGAATTTTTCTAACGGAATCATCGACATAAGAATATCAATAGTTTTAAGACCAGAACCAGTTATTATCGAAACAACTTTTTCACTAGGGAGAATACTGCCATCTCTTATAAGGTATTTAAGCGCTATTATCGAGACTATGGCAGCGGGCTCGGCTATGATTCCTTCAGTTTCTGCGAGCAGCTTTATGAATTCAGGTATTAAAGAGTTTTCAATGCTTATAGCAAGTCCATGTGTCTTCTTAATCGCGAGTAGTGCAGGGTCTCTCCATATGGGCCTCTCTATATGGAGGTCTATCGCAAAAGTAGTAGAAACGAGTTTATTATCCTCCTCTTCGTTTTTAAAGGCCCGCAATATGGCGTCAGCTCCTTCTATTTGGACTCCCACTAAGCGTGGAATTGTGTCGATTTTTTCTGCGTCTAAAAGTTCCCTAAATCCCTTATAAATAGCAGTTATAAGTGCACCAGTACCCATAGGTACTATTATATAATCTGGGGAGACCCATTTAAGCTGTTCTGCGATCTCATATGCTATGGTTTTTATCCCCTCCATATAATAGGGAGAAGCCTCAGAGAAGACCCTAGCTTCTTTTCTGTGTGTCTCGGCGAAATATAGGGCGGCCTCAAAGCTGCGGACAATGTTAACATGCGCACCGCATAGGAGCATCTGATATAGTTTTCCGATGTTTGTTTTTTCTGGAACATATATTGTTGATTTAATACCAGCTCTAGCGCAATAAGCTGAGATTGACGCACCAGTATCTCCTAATGTTGGGCATACAAAGTGTTTGTATTTTTCTTTAAATTTGGTGATCTCTACGGACATTCCTCGGTCTATAAATGCGCCCATTGGGTTTCGTGTTTCATCTTTTATGTGTAGGTTTTTTAGCCCAAGTTTTTTATTGATTTTTCTTGCGGAGATAAGAGGTGTGAAGCCTTCCTCCAGAGATATTATGGGTTCGTTCCGTATTGGGAGTCCATCAATGTATCTCCAAATACTTCTTTTTTTGTTTGTTGGTATTTCAATTTTTTCGTATTCTATTAGACAGAGCCCTCCGCATATAGGGCATAAAGTTTCTATGTCCTGAAACGAGCCTCCACATTTGATGCATCGGACTCTATATTTTTTTCTATTGGTTGACATAGAGGCGTCCTTATTTGCTTTTTAATGTTTTCTTATACCAGTCTACTGGCTCCACTATCTTTTTGATAATTTCGGAATATTTATTCTTGACGCACGTAATAAAACTGCCTATGTTTGTATGGGCTGCAAGTATTTTTGCTGTTCTCATGGCTTCAAAAATATCGATATTTCTTTGTTCACTAGACCAACAATAAACAGCGTTCGATATTGTATTGGAGTATCTTATTGCGTAGAGCAATTCGCTGTTACTATATTTTACTCTAAAAAATGTGTACTCAATTTTCAATTCTTTAAGCGAGCTATACTTGGCAGTCATATTGTACAAGAGACTTCTATTTCCACCATACCTACCAAAAACAATCTGATACTTTTTTTCAAGTAGACTTTTTCTAAAATATTCCGCATCAACCTCTTGGTAATCAAATTGTATCTCGGCCATCTCGGAGAAAACCTCAATTGTTGTCCATTTTTCAGAGAGTATAAAACCAAGTTTTCTATAAAAAGGCTCGCTGTTTAGCTCAATAAAGGTACAGATACTACTAGCAGATGTGTTTTCAGCATATTTCTCAGCATATTCAATCAATCGGCGTCCAATACCCTGCCCCCTAAAATTTTTATGCACCATAAGAACATAAATATACAGATATCTCCCATAAGGTAAAGGATCATCTTCAATAATGACGTCTATCTCCCCAACAACTTTTCCATCGAGTTCTGCTACGAATATTCTTCCGCCTAGCGAAGTAAACTGTATTATATGTTCTCTACATGTATCCTCATGCATCCATTGCCCTCCCAAGGGGTAGTAACTATCGGGAGTATAAGGAATTTTGCTTATCACGCTCTTATTTTCTATATCACTTATATGGATTCTTGCTATGTCTGCGGCATCATCAGGAATAGCTTCTCTAATAATTAGCATCCCCGCAGACACCTCGATCTGTAGATAAAAACTCCAAAAAAGATTAAATTCTAATATATAAATAGCTGTGTTATGGCTTGAATATCTTTGTTTTTTATATTTGCGTTTTACGAAAATCTATAAAACAGAAATAGGTGTTGGTATATGTCATATATCGGAGATTTTTTCTCGATTTTTTATAGTCCAGATAGAGTTATAGAAAAACTTAAAGAAGAAAGCAAAAAAGCAAAAACAACTTTACTAAAACTTTTTATA
>JAUQYS020000010.1:0-3206 GCA_030587585.2 Candidatus Njordarchaeota archaeon | reverse complement strand
CACTACTAAAGAACGCATCCTTTGATATGCCATAGCTGGCAAGGGTTTCTGTCAAATTAATGGCATAAGCATCTTCACCAGCTCTAGCATAATAGGGTATCTCGGCATAAGCTGTTCTATTAAAGAACATAGGCTTCAGCGTTAGATTGTTAACGTTGTGAATATACGTATCTACCGCTACATGATACGTTTTTGATTCGCCAGGCAATAATATACCACCATAAAGACTGGCCATTCCTATTTTATCTGTTGGCGAAACCCCAGTTAAGTTAACATAGAGATCTTTCTTAAAAGTAAGAATATTCCTCCAGCTGTCGTAGGTATATGCTAAGACACTATCTGTTACTGTTGAATTTGACTTTCCTTTCATCTCAAATACATAGTTAACTGCTCTCAGAATATTAATTCTACCAGCGCCCTGCACATATGGGTCATAACCAAGATCATCAGCTGTTGACATTAAAATATTCTTCACTAACAGAGGATCCCAAGAAATACCATTCTTCTCCAATGCTTCAATTATCACTGCTACTGCGCCAGCAGTCATTGGTGTAGCTTGGCTAGTTCCACCAAATAGTTCAGTGGTGTAATAACCATCACCAGCAAAAACATACAGTCCTATTTCATATCCCATTGCGCCCATGTAGTTTATCGCGTTAATATCTGCTGCAAATGCGCCTATGGCAACAACATCTGGCTTGGGTTCTCCCATTGTTGTTGGGCCTCTATTCGACCAAGGTATAACCTCATCAACTCCTTGTGGTCTTGAATAATTTCCATAGTATGTCCAATATAGCCATTCAGTTGATGCCCCTACTGAAATAACTAGTGACGCTGATGCTGGTGTAGTTAAAGTTCCATATCCAAAACCACCATTTCCAGCAGCAACAGTAAATACCATTCCTGGATAGGAACTATTAAAGTAACCAGGAATTGTAAGTAGATCGGCTAAAAGTTCTAATACAAATGAACCAGATGCCATCCCTCCATACGTATATTCAGAAATGCCCCAGCTATTACTACATATGTCAGCATGATGCCACTCATTATAGTCATATCCGCCTGTATTTTCATTATAATCGAGACCAGCCGCCCAAAACCATGCAGAAATCATATCACCAAAATACCACGGATTAATAGCCATTATCGATGCACCAGGAGCCATACCAGGTATTTTTATCGATGTACTACCACTAGGATTAGATTCATTATAAAGAAACCAATCATGCAGCCCCATACTTGCTGCAGAACCAGCTGCACAAGTGCCGTGACTATCATCCCTAGCCCACTGAATTGCTATTACTGGCCATTCATCATATACGCCCGTCAAATCGAGCGATGTCTGATTGTCAACAGCACCTATTCCAGGAATTAAACCCAATCCACCATAGCGATAAGTGTCATAAGACCATGCTAGAGAACCCATCGAAATATCAGGAATCCCATCACCAGTGAAATCTCTTGCAATTACTTCAGTTCCATCTCCCCAGCGATGCGGCGATTCATCGGCTACACTATAATCTATATAATCTATATCAAAAAGCCCTAAAGGATCTCCACTATCCAATAGGGCCTCTCCATACAAGGTTGATAAATCAAAATATACAGTATCATAAACACCACTGGTGGTGCTATCAATCATCACAAAAGGCACATAATAAGTATAATAAAGCGAACTATCAGTATACGAAAACACACCAACTCGGAAATACTTACTTTTCGACATGTCATACTGAGCCCTTGAGATAGTAATATCGTAACTAAATGTATACTCATAGTATTCGCCCATCGAGTAAACAATCACTTCTTGCCCATTTGTAGGTAGCGTAGCCGTCTCCGATCCAACATCAACAGCCTGCACCAATAATGTTGCCAACCCTATTCCAAGACCATCAATATCTATTGAAACCGGTCTTCCGTCAGGCGCTCTGGCCTGTCTCAAATCAGGATTCCCAAAATCAACACCAGTGTCTACAATAGCAATTACCACACCTGAACCATTAACATTATATACCGATGTCGCATTCGCAGAACCCTGTATGTAAGTTGCAAACATTTGATTCGTATCAATAATCTTTAATTCTTCGGTTAAGGGTTTTTCTCTGGGATACCCTATTCTTATATCACTCAATACCCCAATTACTGATTCCATTTCCGCAATTCTCTCAATGCTTCCAGGCGACCCAGCCGAGGCTATTATAATAAATCCAAAACCTAAAGGATATACCCGCCTAACCGTAACATATTTTGATACTTGATCCAAACTAACATCATAATCCGCCAAAATAATAATGCCTATCTCTTTATTTTTACCAGCAGCAGATAACTTTCTAAAGACAGAAGAGAGTTCATGTACTTCTCTGGATGGGTAGGTCTTTACATTTTCCGGTATCTCACCAGTCTCTATATAGCTTATCAAGAGCTTATCCATTTTTTCACGCGGAGACAAAGACTTAGCTGTTTCACTTAGTTCGCTAAATCTTGATACTATGTTGCTGAGAATATCATTGTAGGTACTGCTAACCTGTGGCTCAATGATCCCACCATCTTCTATGCGACTTTGCACCTCATCTAATGGAAACGAAACTATCATCATGAATGACGAAATTATTAAGAAACTAAATACAACAAAAACCATCAACGTTCTCATCTTCACGAAAATCGCCCCGGCCTGCCATATAAAAATAAAACGCAACAAATAATCATTAAAGAAAAAAGAAATTTAAAATTTTCCAAAAATGCTAATTTTCGATAAAACACTAGCAGAAAGGGAAACGAAAATAAAATTTTAACTCAAGCATCTTTTTATTTCCTTAATGTATTTCTCAGCTTTACTCCGCCAATAATCACTACGTGCGTGCTTGTACGCCTCGCGATAATACTCCAGCGCCTTGTCATATCTGCCTAACACCTTGTACAGATAAGCAAAGTCAAAATAAGTGATAACGAAATTAGGATCCGCCTTAATCGCCTCCCTGTAATACCTAATCGCCTCCTTATAAAATGGCTCAATATTTTTACTTTTATTGTTGGGGTGGTTATAAATTCGGATGACTTCTCTGTGGTTTCGATAAAGTTATTATTCTTTGTTTTATTTATTGATTAGATTGGCAAGAGAGTGGGGCGCTTATTAGCTTTTCTGTCATCGGTATTACAATTAGAAGGAAAGCGTATATAAGTAGGAGTTATTTCTAGGAAGAGCATTA
>JAUQYS020000334.1:0-2027 GCA_030587585.2 Candidatus Njordarchaeota archaeon | reverse complement strand
AACGACGACGTTATTGAGGTGGGTCGGCAAGAGTTTGCAAATGAGTTTTCCAATAGTTTTAACATATCACACACTAATAAATGTATACACTCAACAGCGATTCGGCAGATGGGGAAAAATATTAGAAGGCCTAGATAAGGTTTTTTTAACTAACGTATTTAAAAGATCAGAAGTAGTTATTACTCCATCAGAATACGCAAAAAAAGTCTTGGTAGAATATTTGCCGCATAGCTTTAGAATTTTATCAAAAAAAATATTGAAAATCCCTAATCCTCTCTCAAGAGAAAATTATAGGATCCCGCGAAAGAGGGCTAGCGAGTATTATGATTTCTTAGAGGACGAGTACTATGCAGTATTTGTTGGTAGGATTAGCCATGAAAAAAACATACCTTTTTTGCTAAAAATATTTAGAAGATTGCCTTACAAAATCGTTTTTGTGGGAAGAGGTCCTCTTTTAGAATCGTTTAGGAGGATTGCTCCAAAAAACGCGATTTTTCTAGGATACGTAGATGATGATGTTTTAGATAGTCTTCTTTTTTCGGCTAGGTGTTTTGTTATTGCCAATCAGTTTGATACTTTCTCGTTGGCTGCACTTGAAGCAATGGCTCACGGAACACCGGTAATATCGTACTATATGGGAGGATATAACGAGTATGTGATACATAGAGAAAATGGGTTTAAGTTTAGGACTATAGAGGAGGCTCGCAAATATATCAGAGCATTATTTTCGGATGACGATCTCTATGAACAGCTAAAAAATGGAGCTACAAAAACGGCAATGAAGTTTCATCCAGACAGAGTTATCCCAATGTATATTGCGTTATACAAGAAATTTTCGACCATAATATAAGGGGAGTAGGCTTGTTGCTTGATGGATATTGGAAAGTAGCTAAAGACCCAAAAAATAAAGGAGAAGAAATCGGCTATCAAAAAGAGAATTATGATGATTCTGCATGGCTTAAAATTAGGGTGCCTGGTCACTGGCAGGAGGAATCAAACGAGCTAAGAGAATATTCCGGCATTTTGTGGTACCGTAGTAAGTTTGAATATAGAAAAACAAGCAATAAAGTGGTTTGGCTAAAGTTTAATGGTGTATTCTATAAAACGACAGTTTGGCTTAACGGAAAAAGGCTAGGTATGAATGAGGGCTATTTTTTTCCTTTCAAATTCAACATTACTAATATCGTCAAAGAAAATAATACATTAGCAGTCAAAGTTGAAAGCTATAATGAGAAGAGACTAAACAGTAAGAAACAAATAGCCGGAATTTTTTATCATTGGGATTGCCGCGACCCAACTTTTAATCCTGGAGGAATATGGAAAAGTATTGAGATATATGAAACTGGGATTGCTTGGATCGAAAGAGTAAAGATTATTCCAAAAATAGTCGAGGATTATGCTGAGATAAGACTGTTATTAATAATTGGCAGTGTAGAAGAAAAGAAGGTTAGTATTCACATAGAAATAAAGCCACATAATTTTGAGGGAGAGCAAATAAGGCGGTCGATAGAGATAGATGTAAAGCCTGGAACTAATACAATAGAACAGATTTTTAAGATAAAAAATCCAAAGCTGTGGTGGACTTGGGATACTGGAAAGCAAAATATGTATTGTGTTCAGATTCAGGTTTTTTCGAACGGCGATCTTAGCGATCAAAAAACTGTAAGATTTGGTATCAAAAATATAGAACTAGAGAAACGAAGAAATGGATGGGTCTTCTATTTAAATGGCAAGAGACTTTTTATAAGGGGCACAAACTATGGACCAACGAAGCAAAGACTATCATATGTGTCGAGAGAAGATATAGAAAAAGATGTTAGGATGATGCGAGAAGCCAACATAAATATGGTAAGAATACATGCGCACGTATTTCCTGATGCTCTAGAGGTATTTGATGAGTATGGGATACTTGTTTGGCAAGATATGCCTCTTCAATGGATGTATAGTAAAAAGACAGAAAAAACAATACTAGAAAACGCGAAACATCTTGTTAAATTAACGGAAAATAATCCGTCGCTCGCCGTATA
>JAUQYS020000326.1:0-3800 GCA_030587585.2 Candidatus Njordarchaeota archaeon | reverse complement strand
GCTTCTTCATTAGGATCAGCCTCCGGCCTATGTATCAATTAATATAATAAAGAAATAAATGATTTATAAGCATCTGCGGTGATAAAAACATGGATTTAAAAGACAATCTATTCTTTTATCTCAATAATTTTTTCTCGACTTTTTTCTCCATATATAATATGGATGTCTGATTTTTTCTTGCCAAAATACTTCGCTAAGATTTCTATCAATCTTTTATTGGCTTTATTTTTTATTGGTGGAGCATCGACCCAAACCACATAGCGATCGTTTTCTCTTATGACGTTAGGTTTTTTAGAATTTGGCTTAACTACGATCTTTATTCTCATAATAATCACGTATATTAAGAATTTTTTCTAATCTATATTAAGATATATTTAGTAAAGAGAGATATACTCAATGAATTTTCGGAAAAATTCGTTTATGCGGAATACTCATAGATCAATCTTGACTAAGAATAGATAATCAAAAATGTACAAGCGCTAAGGCGATTAGTATGGATAAATAATGTAGAGCCACGACTATCAAACCAGAATTCCTTAGGGATATTCCTGCCACGACGCTGACCGAAGATATAAACAATAACAGGACAAAAAGTTGAATTAGAAATAGTAGTAGAAGTCTCAGCAATGGAGATATTACTACTAATTCTATTACCGGGTAAAGATTAATAATAATAAATGAAAGGATGTTCTTAGAGGCTATATCATGCACTCTGACATTTCTGCCGATCGATAATTTTAATAATCCTGATATTACAATCGATGAAAGTAACCAATTAAGTATAGGAAGAAATATTTTTGGTATATAATGAGTTTGATAATTTGGTACAATAACAAGAAGAATAGATACTCCGTCACTTAAGCTCCACAAAAAAGACGTAATAATGAAAACAACAAAAATTACAAATACAATCTTCCCCTCCAAGCGTTCCAATAACCATCGTGGAGTTAAAAATTTATGTATTGACTTATCCTCTGGTTCGACAAACATAGTAACAAGGAACTCATAAGCTCTTCGCCCTTTCTCTGTTAGTTTATATTGTCTGTTTTCGTCCTGATAAATTAGATCCCCAAGTAGTCGCAAATGGTGATATAATACGCCCGGCTTTGGTTCCAATCTTGATAATTCTTTATAGCTAACAGAGCCTCTTTCTGCAATTAGTCGGAGAATTCTTCGTCTAAGCGTATGACCAAGAGCTCTAAATATGTCTATCTCATACTCATCTTGCAAAATAAGACACCATATAAGATATAAAAAAAGAAAAAGATAAAAATATTAAATATCGATTTTATTTCTTTTTGTTTTTTCTGATAACTACATATATCACTGCTACGCAACCCACAATTGCAGCAACCGCAACATATGTTTCTGCACACATATACCATGCCTTGATAGCTGCTCCTATCGACATACTCTCAGATAATAGTGTCTCTTCGCTATATGGACTATCACTCTTTATCGTATTTCCGTCAGTGGTCTTTATGCTTAATTCTAGTTGCTCGATAGGCTTTGATTCACTAATAGACGATATGTTCATTGGGAATGCACCATTGTACTTGGACAATATTGACTGTATTATTTGTCCCATCATTGTGGCTACCCAGCTAGCAGTGCTATTGAAAATTTCCCCAGTTCTTTGGCTTATTTTTTCTTCATCGATATCAGTTATTAATGTAATGTTATCAAATTCTATGTAGAATTCATTTACAATGTATTCCAGTTCAACTGATAGATCTACTGTGTCTGTACTAGATGCATTTGGTTTTATTGGAAGTGATATACCCTTAATACCTTCTTCAGTCCACTCTATCGTTGTGTCTATTGTTTGTGATAATGCCGAGCCTGTGGCAGTTATATGGCCAAGTATTTTTGTCTTAGCCACTATAATAATATCAAATGATATATGCATTGTTATGCTAGAATCAACAGTTAGTTCTTGATCGATTTGAGTCATTGCTGGTTGTTGCATATCAACATTTATTTTCATGTTGAGCGACATAGAGTTGCTATGAGCCATTTGTGCTTCGATTGACCTAGTTACATTACCTATAGGTGTGTCTATGTCTGCACGGAAGCTGGTATCGTATGAATTCGCCAATAAAAGTGACATCTCTATGCTTAGATCTAATTGCTGTCCCTCGTAGCCAGTATTTACATCAGAGTCTATCGTTACGTTTAATTTATGATCTCCTGAGGTATTAAAGAATATGTATCCTGGTAGAGACTCTACAGAAACATTCACCGTTAAGTTTTCTCCTGGTGTAAACTCAGTTGGATGTATCACAGTTAGATTTATGGGTAAGCTCGCTCCACATATAGCAGAGAAATTCCAATCGTTATATACATAGATGTATCCATTATAAGTACCCAACGTATCACTGGTTTCTATGGTCAATTCTACATTACCCGCACTTTCGGCGGCGGTCACCCAACCAAGATCTTTCTCTTGAGATATTGATTTCATATCTTGGGCAATACTTGGCACATTTATTTGGATTAATAAGAGCCCAAATACCAATAAGATTGGGATTAATTTTTTCATACATCTCACCTCTCAATTTCTAATATTAAAACAGTCTAGCCTAAATTAAAAGTAAAACTGTTATAGTATGCTATAATCGGAAACTTATAGATTTCTATAGTCAATTTTGGCTACATAAATGCGCCATATCGATAGCTTTTACATAATAATAATTATAGAAATAATGCAATTTTTGAAGCATAAAAAATGCTATTTTTATCTATAATACCCAAAATGGCTAGATAATCTGGAGGATCAAAAAACTCATTAGTAGATTAAAATAATATTTTCGACTACGAAGTTATTCAAATGACTCAAAGACTTTATCTTAGAGAATACTTCAAGACTTCAAATCAAAAAAAATAAAAAATTTTACTTTCATTTTGAAACCTATAAAAAATAAGTTGCGTAGAATGATTAATTTTATTTTTTCTCTAAATAATTATCGTTGTAAACATTTATAACATTTAAAATTTATATTTTTCTTAACAAATATAATAAATATTAAGGTTCTGGGTGAAAAAAATGAGAAAAAAAATTTTATGCCTATCTTTGCTAGTGTTGTTATTTATATCTTCAGTATTGATGATTAAAACAGATATATATAAACAATATAATCAAAAATTGGATGCTCTAAAAAAACATAGAAATAAGTGTGTTTTTTTTGGACAAGATACTCTGAGATATTCCAAAAAAAGTAGATATCAAAAAACTAAATTTTTTAAGCAAGACGGGTTTCAGCCCATACAGAATATCACTACCAATGGCTGGGTATTCAAAAAATCGAAAATTCTGAATGATACTCTAAATGATAGTACAAAGATAGTTATCTCGAAAAATCCTGATGGTAATGAAGAGTATATTGTAGGTATTCTCAGAAAAAGAAGAGATTCTAGTGGGTTATATAGCTATATAGATCTACTACGTATTAATGTTTCCGATATGGATTTTTATATTAATAGTACTAATTTTAATACGTCGACACAATTTTTGGGTCGATATGAGGTAACGGGAGATCTCGGTGTTCGGCAACAAATTAAGGATATCGATGTTGTGTGGAAAAATGAATCAACGGTAATTATTACGTATGCTTATTATCAGCTAAAACAAGCTTGGACAGGTGTTTATATAGATTCATATGATATAATTGTTTTACCCTTTGACTTATCTACTATGTCGTTTGGTTCTGAAAAAAGCTTATTAGGAGAACTTGTGGAAGGTATATGCTATGGGGTAAGATCGATAAAATCATCAAGTATCAATAAAGTCATAATATTTT
>JAUQYS020000114.1:0-3951 GCA_030587585.2 Candidatus Njordarchaeota archaeon | reverse complement strand
AAAAAGTTATAGAAGAAATCAGAAGACGACTTGATGAGATGGTATCATTAGCAGAAAACGCTACACTTATATTATCCAAAAAGGAATTCAAATCAGTTGATCTCTCAGTAGTAGAGACAATCGTTAGACTAATCGATTTCAAATTTAAGTCTATATACTCTAATACTGACTTCATAGAGATCGTCGCTGTAGACACCAAGCTATGGAAGGACGTAAAGAAGAAAATAATAGACAATATGAATGAAATCGTGGAGAATATAGGAAAAGTTTTCGCTAGGTTAGATGCAACGATGCGAGTACCAGAAATAATACATGTAGAAGAAAGAGACACCGTAACGGATCTCAAGGGACAACTAAGAGACCTATTCAGCGATCTGCACAAAAGAATTAGAGAACTCGGTAAATTTTCGCCAGAAATGATGAACCAAGAAGAACTGGAAAAAAGAATTAAGGAAATTTATGAATAGCATTTTTTTGTTTTGCATGTGATCTTATTGGGAAAAGTAGCTGTTGTTGGAGCCGGTTTTGTTGGTTCTTTTATTTCCTATTTACTAGCTAAGAAACATATCGACGTAACAATATATGAAGAAAATAAAAGCATAGGCATCCCTGAACATTGCGCAGGCTTAGTAAGCCAAAAAGGATTAGAACGCCTAGGAATACTTAGACTAGTGAAAAATGAAGGCCTGATAATCAACAATATTAAATGTGCAGTAGTATATGTCGGAAAAACAAAGCGGAAGATATGTCTAAAAAAACAGAAAATTGGGGTTCTCGATCGTCCACGTCTAGACGCTCTTATCGCCCAAAAAGCAACAGACTACGGAGCAGACATAAAGCTATCAAATAGAGTCAAAGAAATAAGAACTAATGGCATTCTAAAAACGGAGAAACATGAGCAAAAATATGACATTATTATAGATGCCGAAGGAACGAAGAGGCTCCTTCTGCGAGAAATCATTGGAAAAAATTTTTTGTTTTCTCTGCCGGCTGCCCAGATGGACATAAAAATACAGAAAGAAGTAGATCCCGAAAGCGTCGAAGTACATTTTAGGATACCGGATTTTTTTCTATGGGTAATACCTCTCGGAAACAGCATGGTAAGAATTGGTTTTGCGTCTCGAAAAATCCATAATCACATTCTATTCCTAAGTAAGTTCGCTAGACATAGATTCGGCGCATATAAAATAATCAAACGTTTCGGCGGTATGGTACATATCGATGGACCATACAAAAAATTTGTTTTTGGAAAAATCGTAGGAGTAGGAGACGTAGTAGGGCAAACAAAACCAACAACAGGAGGCGGCGTTATTATAGGAGGACTATCAGCATGTATACTCGCAGAGACAATAAAGAAACACATAGAAATCGGAACTCCGCTTAGCCTATATGAAAAAATCTGGAGCAAAATATTTGCCCCAGAAATAAAATTCATGAAAACGATAAAAAATATAGCTTTCTCATTAGACGCACGAGTAATCCCCAAGATTCCTCTCAGCATGCTCCCAAAAAAAATCACAATAGAAACCGACTTTGACTTTCAATCAAAAATATTAACAAAAATTTTCAGACAATAATTGAGGATGAAGAGAGGGTCAACTGAAAAACATGATCAAACAAAAGAATCTGAATATCTCCATTTTAACAAACAGAATTATTTGAGATCGATAAATTCTTTGAATACTATAGACCAGACCTATCTAATAACATTGTGGGGTGGTTAAAACATGTAGCAAAATTAAATAAGGAGAACTTCCACTCTTTATTTACTAATTTTTAATTGATTGATTATGTTGTTCTATTGTTGATAGAGATCAGTGGTCTACTATGACAGCGAAATCTGTTTCAGAAATAAGTATTGATGAGCTAATAAGATTGATAACCAGAGCCGTTACTGATGCAGTAAGCAGGGTTCTTGAGGAATTCCTAGAGGATTTGATAGCTCTGAGCAACCCAAACTTCATAAAGTCGATAGAAAAGGCAAGGGAGGAATATCGAAAGGGAGAATGTATGCATCTTGAGGAGCTAAAGCTATGACCTTTCAGATTATACTAACAAAAATGGCTATTAAGGACCTGAAGAATCTTCCTAAAACCATACAGTTAAGAATTATTAGCAAGCTAAATGAAATGAAGCAAAATCCCTTTAAGAACGCGAGAAAATTGATAGATCCTCGTATTGGTAATTATAGAACTCGAGCAGGCGATTACAGAATAATATTTGATGTTGACGATAATAGAGTTGTTATCTTAAGGATAGGCCACCGAAAACACATCTACAAATAGATCTGAATATTTCGGATAATAATTGAGGATGAAGAGAGGGTCAACTGAAAAACATGATGAAACAAAAAAATCTGAATATCCATAAAGCAAAATGTTTATATCAGTGTATCTATTGATGTATTACCATGACATAGAAATAGATAATATAAGTATCGATATTTTTTTCAAATAGAAAGTCATAGAAATTCCATAAATTGAAAATTCCTATGCTACTTATAGCATCATTTTGCTACTTATGATTAGTATGAGCTGTAATTTTTGACGGTTATATCATGACGAAGGATGAACAAAAATACAAAATCAAGATGCAGGAGATCACATATAAGATATATCAGACGTACGTCGAGCAATATGACCATATAGCAATTGAGGACCAAAAGATCGATTTAAAACCGATACAGATTGATAGATTACAACCAACAACGGATGAATTAACAAATGTGTCAACAACAGTTTGGTCGTTCCCAAAACGGGGAGCATGGGCCACACATAGGGGAGATTATAGAGGAAACTGGGCGCCCCAGATACCAAGAGCATTGATGCTTATGTACACGAAACCAGGAGATGTAGTGGTGGATCCTATGATTGGTAGTGGAACAACAGCAATAGAAGCAAAATTACTTGGTCGAAATTGTATTGCTGTTGATATAAGTTTTCCTGCAGTTATACTAACATTTCATAGGCTCTATTATCTGGAAAAATATATAGAAAGATTGGATGGATATATCAACAAAGACAGGGCTGAGAGCTCCTGGGGAATTAGCAAAGAAGATCTTGATCTTATCAAGAAAGTTTGGACAAAAATATATCATGGTGATGCTAGAAATCTGGATAAGATTAGGGATAATAGTGTTGATCTTATTGCTACACATCCCCCATACTTCAACATAATTAAGTATGGCAAAAAACAAAGAGTCGAAGGCGACCTATCAAAAGCCAAAAACCTACAAGAATATCTGGACTGGATGTATAGAATCGCGAAAGAGTTTTACCGAATCCTCAAACCCAGAAAATATTGCGCCATCCTCATCGGAGATACAAGAACCAAAAAACACTACGTACCCATATCCCACTACGTTCTAGATGTCTTCCTAAAGGCAGGATTCATACTCAAAGAAGAAGTAATAAAGATACAACACAAAATGAAAACTACAAGAGAGATATGGTCAAGGACTAGCTCAAGAGACTTCTTGCTTATCTACCACGAAAAATTATTCATCTTTAGAAAACCAGAAAGCGAAAACGAGTACAAAAAATATAAGTATAGCTGCCAATATTGGAAAAACAAGATTAATAAAAATGGTTAAATACGACATACTGGGATTTAATTCGCTTGAAGAATCAGGAATATTTTCTTAGAACATTACTACCGACTAATAAAAATTATTATCGGCGGTTAACCCCAAATTTTTTGTAACTCCTTCTGTACTACATATGCGCCAACAATTACTGAAAACACATCCGAGATAGATCTAAATATTTTCTGACAATAATTGGGGACGAGGAGAGGGTCAACTGAAAAATATGATGAAACAAAAATTTGATCGGCCCAAACAAAAATGATTCAAGACAAGATGGAAGTCGTATTTCAATAGAAATATTAAAATAAAATAGTAATGACATTATTTTTTAATGCAAAATAGATACTTATGATATAGCAAAAGTA
>JAUQYS020000251.1:0-3219 GCA_030587585.2 Candidatus Njordarchaeota archaeon | reverse complement strand
GTAGATTTAGGTTAAGCTTACGCGAAATTTACAATATAGCCTTAGAAAAGGCGCAAGAGCGCGATGTTTGGGTTAGCTATGTTCAACCTAATCGCGTTAGATTCCTTCACCTTTACGAAGAAAGAACACCAATAGACTTTTCAGAAGATTATATAATTGAAAATTTCGAATTTGAAGATTTAAGAGGCTGGTAAGGCATGGAAATCGCAAAAGACTATAAAAAACTTCTAATTTTGCTGATTCTCTTAAATTTTGCGGATTTAGGGACTACAATAGTAGGCTTATTATTCTATGGATTAACAGAATTAAATCCGCTTTTCACGCTAGAAGCGAAAACTTTAGGTTTAAAGGCCTTCCTTCCGTTTATTTTATGTAAGCTTTACAGTACAGACATGAAATATTAGATGTGAATGGAGTGCCTGCAAACTTCACCGCGGAAAAATACGGAGAAAACATTATACGTTTGTGGAGAAAGGGAAAAAATAGAACTTTTGCGGTTATTAAAAAAGCTGGAATGCTACTTGCTCCTGAAAGATCTGGCGACATAGCTGCTTATCGTACTGATAAGTTGACGATTTTAATAAGACAAGAGAACGTTACTATAAAATATTTCGAAGAAGAAATCCTGAGTGGTTCTGTATCTGATAACAAAACTGGGTTTTTATGGTATTTTGATTATCCGTTGTCTTCCGAGATATATGGCTTAGGCGAAAAGGGGGGTCGGCTTAATAGAGTGGGACGAAAGTATTTGTTGGTGAATAGAGAACAAGGAATATTTTTCAGCAATCCAGATGTTGATCCTCTGCATGTTAATATTCCTTTTTTTGTGATCAAAAAGACAAACAAGATGTTTTTAGGAATATTTATCAATAATTCATGGCATGCAAGGGTTGATCTCACCGAAAATGGTAAAGCTAAAATAATATTTACTGGGGGCTTCTTTGATGTATTTTTTATCGCTGGAACCAATATAAGAGAAGTCATAGAATCCTATGCTGAGGTTACTGGGAAGCCCTCTCTGCCACCAATATGGGCGTTTGGTTTTCAACAATCACACTGGGGCTATTCCTCACAAAAAAAGATTATGAAAATAGCGAAAAAATTTAGGGATCTAAGAATACCCTGCGACGTTATTTATTTAGACATAGACTATATGCACAAAACAAAGATATTCACATGGAATATTGATGCATTTCCAGACCCCAAAAAAATGATAGAAGACCTTCATAAAATGGGCTATAAAGTAGTGGCCATTGTGGATCCATTCATAAAGATAGATAAAAGGTATGGACTATATAGATACGCACTAAAAAAGAATTATCTTGTTAGAGACAAAAAAGGAAAAATATTGTCAATAAAAGGATGGCCTGGAAAGTCCGCAATACCAGACCTTCTAAATCCAGAAGTGTCTTTGTGGTGGGGAAAGCTATATTACTGGTTTCATCGTAAGTATGGCATAGATGGCTTCTGGAATGATATGAATGAGCCTTCAGAAATAACATCAGTCTATACAAGAGACTCAAAATTTAGGCCAGGCCTATTTTTTGATGGAAAGCAATATCGTCCGTTCAAAGAAGTAGGCAATATTTTTGCTCT
Organism: Candidatus Njordarchaeota archaeon; assembly: GCA_030587585.2. GTDB lineage: Archaea > Asgardarchaeota > Njordarchaeia > Njordarchaeales > Panguiarchaeaceae > Panguiarchaeum. The sequence continues at coordinate 1,623 of JAUQYS020000251.1, read as the reverse complement.
TTTAGAAAATAAGGCAGTTCATGAAGCTTTCAAGAAGCGAAATAAACGTGTGTTTATTTTATCTAGGTCTGGTTTTGCTGGTGTTCAACGCTATGCGGCTTTATGGACTGGGGATGTCTGGAGTTCGTGGATTCATTTAGCAAGAAGTATAACGATGTTATTAAGTATGGGAATTTCTGGTCTGCCTTTTGTTGGCGCAGATATTGGGGGCTTCGCACCTAAATACTTTCGTGTGGATAAAGAGCTCTTTGTGAGATGGATACAATTGGGAACATTTTATCCGGTAATGCGGAATCACTATACTAAATGGAAACCAGCTCAGGAACCTTGGGTGTTCGGTAAGAAGGTATTAGAAATAGCAAAAAGTTTTATTAAGTTGAGATACAGACTTATACCATATCTGTATTCCTTGGCATTTGTGGCATACAAAAGAGGACATCCCATTATAAGACCCATATTCTTTGATTTTCCAGACGATAATATAAGCTATTGGATAGAAACAGAATTCATGTTTGGCCCGTGGCTTCTTATAGCCCCAATACTTAAAAAAAGACAGAAAAAAAGAAAAGTATATCTGCCTAAAGGCATATGGTTTGACTTTTGGGAGCCGACAAGGACATATAAGAATAGAGTAATCGAGTATTATTGTGGAATAGAAAGAATACCGATCTTCGTTAGGGACGGCGCAATAATACCAACCCAAAAGCCACTGGACTATATAGGAAAACAAAAAGTAGATACGATCGATGTTAACATATACGTAGATAAGGTCGAAGAAAGTTCATGGATAATCTACGAAGACGATGGAGAAACATATGACTACGAAAAAGGAGGATATAACCTTTGGGATATTCAACTGAAAAATTCAAGGGATAAAGCCGAAATCCTGATAAAAAATAAACATAGAGGATACGAAGGCTATATAAGCAAGATTAATCTGCACGTATTCACAAAGAAAAAAACAGAAAGTATAATCATTAACGGCATGGATAAGAGCTATAAGTATGGTGCCGATAATATATTCATAGAGGACATATCCTTAAAAGCTGACAATGATATCATAATAAAATTCTCAACATAGCGAAACAATAGAAAAAACCAAAAACACAAAATCATTGCATGCATAGATAAGTTTGTACTCCAGCATAGCAAATTTTATACGTTCAAACAAAAAAGAAAAAATCGCACACAAGTTTCTGATTACCCAACTGATGGCATCGGTTCTTATTTTCCTGATATCCTTTTTACGGGGACTCTCAGTATTGTTTTTAGTCGTTGAGGAGGAGTTTTTCGAGGATCAGAAAGATAGATTTCATGATTAAGCCCATTTTTTACCAAATTGTTCTCTTTCATATATTGTTCTATTTTCTGAAGTGTTCTATGTTCCATTTCGTATGGCCCTATATGCAGTATTTGGATACACATCCCTTCTCTCATTTTTTCTAATTTGACATATCTTATTTCGTCTAGTTTTTTCTTTTGGCTCTTCTTCCGGTGTCTGTTGCTAATGTATATAGTGTAATGGTGTTTCTGTATGAACATCACTGTGCAAAGTGTGCCTGAAAACAGACACCGGTCATCGTTCCCCCATTCATAGGCTCGATCCCTCCAATTCATCGGGAC
>JAUQYS020000238.1:0-2778 GCA_030587585.2 Candidatus Njordarchaeota archaeon | reverse complement strand
TCTTAGACAGCGTTGATATATCCAAACATAAGTTTGGGTCATTTTCTAGAGTTAAGTGGATCCTGCATGTAATTGGACATATGCCACGGCAGATTAGGAATAAACTAAAAGAAGATATAAATGTGCTGAATAAGATAGCTACAGTTCGCCCATATATAGTAAGCATGGTGTTCAAGAGTCTTTCCAAATGAATTTTATATTGGTGTTCATGTGGACTGTTATCGATGGGTTATTCTTTTAGTTTTGATTTATTCTTCCTCGGTTTTTATGCTTGCTTGGTTTTATTTTATTGTTCCAGATCCTATCATAACGTTTTATGGGTACCGAAGCAAGAACTCTGTATTCTTCTTCTTTTCTCTGGTGTTACTACTATCGGTGCTTATTCCGATTGCTGGGTATTATCGATACAAGAAAGCAGTTAAAAACCAAGAAAAAATTATTGAGTTCTCTTGGTTTGGGTCGGGAGGAATAGTTTTTAGAGCAAAAATAAGGAGAGAAGACTATATGTTTGTAGTAAGTCTATTCACAGCAACCATAGATGTGGTTCCGATATCTTACGGTATTTTCTTGGGTCTGTCGACAATTAATGGTTGGAATATCCATGAAAACATCGACTGGAAAATACTTTACTTATTAGCTCCGATAATATTCTTTGTGATACTTTTTTTAGTAACAGTATGTTATTATGATAGAAAATCTAGAATTTAAGAATTCGATAAAAGATATATTTATTCACGCCATAATGGCATCAGTGATAAGCGATCTATTTTGGTAAGCATATTATCTTGTTAAATAAGCATATAAAGAAATTTTTTGACGAAATTTGGCATTATGCGGCTTTGGGTTTGTGTTCTCTTTTATTTTCAGTCTTATGTGATCTAAAGCATAAACAGATTAAATGCCGCACTCCTAGGGATCGCGTGTAGATGTGCACAGCGAACCCCCTGGCAACGTAGTAGAGCTATGATAATAACCAAATTTGAGTCTAAAAAACGCCAAAAATGTTCCAAAGGTAAGAAAAATTCAAGTCATATAATGACAAATTTCAAAATATATCAACAATTTTTTCCAGAAGTATATAAATCTCTGAATATATCCACATATATCTTAAATTATCGCCAATGAAACAAAATACTTAAATACAAAATACTAACATTTATACATATAGATCATCTCTCTTTATGAGGTGATATACTTGAAGAAAATGGGGTATATACCCGTAAAGTATGTTGCTCCTATAGCCTTAGCTATGGTAGTAATTCTTGTTGCCCCAACGATAATGCAGAACACACCGCCAGTAGCAAACGCAACAGCAACACCACAAATAGCGGACATAGGACAAAAAATAAAATTCGACGCAACAGAGTCGCAGGGGGCGGTAGGATATGAATGGATATTCCACGATGGAACAACGGAGTATGGTGCAGTAGTGGAGCATGCTTTTAATAAAGCAGGGATATATTATGTTACTCTAATAGTGACCGCGGGGAACGGCTTGACAGATCTTACCACTGTGAGGGTGGTTGTAAGAAACGAAAAACCCGAAGCAAAAATAGCCGCGGACTTGGTGGGATATGAGGGAGAAGATATACTGTTTGACGCTTCCCAAACGATAGACAGTGAGATAGATATGGCATCACTGAAGTACTTCTGGGATTTTGGTGATGGGACAGTTGGTGAGGGAAAAACAATAACACACAAATATAGTGTGTCTGGAACATATACAGTTACCTTAAGAGTGGAAGACAATGAGGGGTTCGTAGATATGGACACAGTATATGTAAACATACTTAATAAGCCGCCGACAGCTGGAGCGGAGGCCGATAAGGTAACCGTATATGAGGGCGAAGAAGTGCAATTCTATGGCTATGCTACCGATACGGAATACGAAAATCTTTCGTATCTGTGGGATTTTGGGGATGGCACATATGCGTTTTCGAAAAACACCAAACACGCGTATCAAAAATCTGGGGTATATTCTGCTAAGTTTATGGGGAGGGATGGGGAGGGAGAAATATCTAGCGACACAATAACAATAGAGGTAATAAACAAACCACCATTGGTGAAAATAAATGAGAAAGATATCGTAGTTGAGGAAGGAAAGACAGTGATAGTAGAGGCAGAAACAGAGGATACGTCAACAGATTTGCCGTTGATAGCATATGAGTGGAGCAACGGTGTTGGGGGATGGAGGCAGCCATATGTATGGTCAGATGACTGGAGTGGGGAGATATGGGTGAGGGCGACGGATGATGATGGTGCAATGTCTATGGATACTGCGAGTGTGCATGTGGTAAATGTAGATCCGGAGGCATCAATAATAGAGTGTTACGCTGTGTTGAATATAACGTTTAGGGTTGCTGGTGCGCCGAACGCGACGATAAGAGTGAGATTGTTGAGAGATAATCAGACTGTGGTTAAAGTCAATGTCACGAGAACACATTGTGAGCCTGAAAATGTAAGTCTTATGATAAATGGGAAGATGGATCTATCATCGATGTGGGTAGTAGAGGCGGAATATGTGGAGAATTATTCTCCTTGTGGGAGCAATCCAGCTTGGGTTATTATGGAGTTTAGTAATGGTGCGTGGAGGAAGATTCATCATGTTTTTAATCCAAGGCATAATGAGACGTATTGTTGGGTTGTTGTGCTTAATGATTATGTTATAGGTCCGTTTTCTGATGTTCATGAGTGTGATTGTGGATGTTGCTGTGGGTGTGATTTTAGGTATTATGGTGATCCTGAGATATTTTTTGTTGGGAAGGGCTTTGATAGGGG
>JAUQYS020000188.1:0-2892 GCA_030587585.2 Candidatus Njordarchaeota archaeon | reverse complement strand
GAAGCAACATGTGAACTATAGACAACAGTTTACCGATCAGATCAATCTATTTCTTAAGAGCACTAAATATATTATTCTTAAAAAAATCTAGAGATTTTTAAAAAATAAGGTGATTCTCATGACTAGGATTATGATCGTAGATGTTAATAACAACAATATTGATGACTTTATTTTGTTATGTATAAAGGAAAAGCAAAGGAACCATCCCCTTTTTATTAAAGGCATCGAGGTTAAGAAAAAATGGACTATAAAAGTTCTTGAGCGCTTTGGCGAAGTCGGGAAAATTGCTTATGTTAACGATAAGCCTGCTGGCCTCATTCAATTTTTGCCTAATATTCGAGAAAGAATAATCGAAATAAAATGCATTTTTGTGCCAAGTAAAGACTACCAAAGAATGGGAATCGGAAAAAAACTACTGATCTCACTGATCCAAGAAATGAAAAAACCAAAAAAATATTTCAACAATATATTACAAAAGCACTAATAGTGTGGGCATTTGAGATACCAGAATACTATCCCCAACACAAATTCTTTCAAAAAATGGGATTTAAAAAATATTTCCCGACAATCCTTTCTGGCTATATTATCCCATCAAAAAAAACTATGTTTATCAGCCAAAAATAAGAGAATACACACCACAAGAAGACGATAAAGGTAAGGTACTGATTTTCTACAGCCCCGATTGCCCTTTTTGCATATATTTTAACGAAAAAATCATAGAAACAATCAGAGAGATCGATCCAGATATTCCGATAAGAACAATAAACATATTTGAAGAAAGCGAGGAAATAGAAAAACGAGGCTGGGTGCCCTTCTGCGCTGTGAACGGAATCCCAATCACGACTTTCGTTTCAAACAAAAAGAAATTCAAAGAAGAAGTAATGAAAGCCCTAAAATCCTAATCCACTTATTATCTAGCCAAAATGATTATTGCTCCTGATAGTTACGTCTTTTCTTGTTTTTGTATATTTTATATTTTTTTTAGAGTCTTTTTTTATTTTTTTACTGTAAGATGCTCGGCTGTCATATATGCCAGATACTTCCTGTTGCAAAATGTTGGAGGAAACAGAAAAATTATTGTTTGAGTCTTTGAGTAAGATTGATAATGTTGATACTAGCTATCTTAGGGATAGTGCCCTAAGCCTTGTAGCGTTGGCTTTGTTGAAGTCGGGTCGGCTTGAGGATGCTAAGAGATATGCGTCGAAAATAGCGGATGATAACCTAAGAAGTCTTACTCTAAGAAAGATAGATATTTTTAATCCAAAGCAGAGCTTATTAGACAATAGTTTTTCTAGCGTTGATCGTTTCGACAATATAGTTTATCTCTTGGAAAGATCTCCCTCTGAGCAGATTCTACACAGAGCAGTAGATCTTATAAATGAGATCGATAACCCAATAGATCGTGATGATCTAATATCTAAGATAATTTTTCAATATGTGAAGAATAATAATTTGAGACAAGCGCTAGACCTTGCTTCACGTATTGAGGATCCTATTAATCGAGGATCCATCATGGGTATAATAGCTATGCACTACATAAAGACCGATAGAGATCAGGGCAAGAAGTTATTTTGGACGGCTGTTGATTTGATTCTATCAGCGAAGGAAATAATAGATGTAGGGGATAAAGGAAAATTCTATGTCCGTGATATCAAAACGACACTAAGAAAAATTGTTGAGGCTGAGAAAATCGCTATTAAAATGAAGCAAGTCGGATTGGGCTCTGACGCTAATATGATCATTAATAAATTATTAGAGATCGTAGAGAAAATAGAAGAAAAAGATTACCGCATTGATGCTCTAAGATTTATGCTCAGAACAGCATTTCAATCAAAGATAGATATAGATTTACAGAGAGTAGTTTCTTTGGCTCAAAACTTGATAGAAGAAATAGAGAATGAGTATGTAAAATCACAAGTTCTCAAGGAAATAGGTCTATATTTGGCTAGGTCGGGTAGCATTGAATTTGCTGATAATTTAATACAGAGGTCTATTTCGCTAGCAAAAAATGTTAAGGAAGATTTTCAGAGAGAATCTCTTCTAAAAGAAATTGCGATGGACTCTCTTAAGGCTGGACTTATGGGAATACCAGTAGTAATACTCAACATAATTGAGGACAAAAAATTTAAGATAGATATTCTTGTAGAATTATTTCAGCATTATGTGTATAGAGGATTCGAAGAAAAAGCTAACGACACAATAAAAGAAGCTATAGAAATAGCTAACAGTATTATCCAACCAGAATGGAAAGCGAGAGCATTAAAGCAAATAATAATAGCTCTAGGAAAAATGAAACGATGCGAGCAGATGTTTAGATTACTAGAAAAACTTAGAGATACGATTGAACAAATACCAAACATATATAGCCAAATTACAATAATAGCCGACACTACAATGCAAATATATGAAACTCTGTACCAAGAAATAAAAAAATGTTAGGCCCGTTCTATTTACGTAAGTCAACACGAGAAACAATAATTAGAACGCAATACATTTTTAATGACAAAGAAATCTTAGCAACCGTTTTATTCCCAGCAAATTAGAACTAAAATCAGTATTTTTTTAGCAACCATATGCACTAGTATATCTGAGCTTTGAAATAAGTTTACTCAAAAATAAGATGGAAACACATTTTTTGAGTATTAGACCCCCTACTTTTGAGGAACACCCTCAATAATTTCGACCTCAAGCTTAGATGCCAACTTATATGCTCTACTTCTCACGAAAGGAGATACAATAACTAATCTCGGCTTAACTCCAACAACTTTTTCGTAAAGCAAGCCCTTTCTGTATAGCTCAGCAATATCAGACTTATCAACACTTGCTTTGATTTCAATCAAAATGTGTTTATTATCCTTAACAAGAACATCAACATCAATCTCACTTGGCTCC
>JAUQYS020000100.1:0-2652 GCA_030587585.2 Candidatus Njordarchaeota archaeon | reverse complement strand
TATTATTTATTACTCTTAGAGTATAAAAGATGATATTGAAAATTCCATAGAAATTGTACAGATTTCTTTATTATTTTTGAACGCTTAGACAAAATTATCGGGAAATAGCGGCAATATTGGGATCAAAACCCAGAATATATCTAAAAAAGTGATAATAGCTTCTATCAATTGTACAATATTTTTTCATTATTTAGAAAATTATCTATGATGACCCATGTTAAAATTTTTGATATCAAATATTCAAAATAAATTTCTAAAATGGTACATTATACCAAAATGTATTAAATAAATAGAACTTCTTAATTAATTTTGCTAATTATATTGATTATGTTTCAAAAATAAATTTTGAATTTTGAGGATTTTCTCTGATAGAATATTCAAGATAAAAGATTTTTTCTGAACGTTTAATAATAACATTAATTTATGAATATTCATCAAACCTCGATCATTTTCGTTTCATCTTAATAATAATTGAAATCGAATAATAATATATGAACTCAAAGACTGCTGTACTGGTGATAGATATGTTAAACGACTTCTTGTACGGAAAGCTGAAGTGCGAGCGATGTCAGAGGATTATACCAGATGTAAAAAAGATGATAGATCGCGCCCATAAGAAAAATTTACCGGTAGTTTATGTGTGTGACCGTCATATCAAAACCGATAGGGAATTTGAGAAATGGCCGCCCCACGCAATTGAAGGGACCGAGGGTGCAGAGATCATAGATGAACTGAAACCCAGGAAGGGAGACTACGTAGTTCCGAAGAGGAGGTACAGCGGATTTTTCGAGACGAGCCTGGATCTATTGTTGAGGGAGCTGAATGTCAATGAGATAATTCTCTCGGGAATCCTGACAGACATATGTGTCCTGCACACCGCCGCCGATGCTTTTTTCAGGGGTTACAGGATAAGTATACCAAGAGAATGCACCGAGGCTCTTTCGGATCGGGCAAAGGATTATGCCTTTAAATTCATGGAAGAGATGTACGGGGCGAATATTGTATCGCTGGATGAGTTATTGTAGTCAGTATTGTAGTTAGATCTCATATACCTCTACCTCCATCTTTTTTGTATCCAGAACAGCAACCGTCTTTTTCCCCGTGAGATAACCACATACCTCCCCCGGGTTTATCAGAATAGTCTTATTCTTCTTAATAACCCCTGCCCTGTGAGTATGCCCCCTGACTACAACATCGTATCTATTACCCTCCACCAGGGCGTTTACAATCGCCTCGTATGTCCCGTGGTATACACAGATCTTCAGGCCCCTATGCTCCAATTCAATGAAGTCTTTTAATTCGGTTCCAATCTCCGAGAATTTTTCGTTCAAACCATATCTCTCGCCGTCATTATTTCCAAAAACACCAAGAAATTTGCAGTTCAGTCTCTTGAATTCTTTAACCGTGAATGGCGATATAAGGTCCCCAGCGTGCAGAACCAGATCGACCCTCCTTGAATTGAAAAGGTCTACGGCCCTCCTGATTCCCTCAATATCATCATGAGAATCGGACATAATTCCGATCATTTTTCTTCCACCTCCACGGTAATCGATCCGTTTTTTCCAATATCCTCAATCCTTATATTATTAAACCTCTTACCAATAAATCTCTTCCCGATCTCCGACCAATCGGCGCCCCTTTCCCTCTCTTCATTAATCGATTTTATGATCCTTTCTAGAATCTGAAAATTCTGATAGATGAGATCACCAATCTTTTTGTATTCCTCAGATTTTTTTTCCAGGTCTCTGATCATCTCCCTCTGCTCCAGCTCAATCCTCTGGATCTTCGCAAGCCTTTCCTGAATCTTTCTTTCCCCGATCTTCCGCATCTCCATAAGCTCGCTCTCGATAAAATATCTATCAATTGCCTCATTTAACGTGTTAAATCCCTCCCTCTCAAATCTCTCGTAGATACTCAGACGGAAGGGGATTACATCCACATACCTTTTGCTTTCGTCTAAGATGAGCATGGGCTCCTTTACCTCATTTTTAATGGTCTCAATCAATCGCTTGAATGAATTAAATAAAAGTTGAATTTCATCATCGCCAAGCCTCTTAGGCTCCCTGCTCTTGTCGATCTCGGAATTAAAACAGAGCTCTTCGGCATATATGCCTCCCAGAGAGAGATCGGTTGTCAGGGTTGCAACCAGACTCTTTTCGGAGCCCCTCAGGATATCACGAAACTCTGGGAGATCTATCTCCAGCGGGTTTCTGCCCCCTGGAGGGTATTGATATATCTGTCCAACCCCAAGCCTTCTGTCCTTCCATTTCTGCCATTCTAACAGGCCAAGGATCCTTCTCTCCGAGTTGCACAGGATTATATTACCATTACCGAATAGTTCTGTAATTAGAAAATATTCCCCGTCACTTCTCTTCAATTCAAATTCGATGATCCTATCAAATCTGTACTGTCTTATAGCTTTTATAAATGCACCCTTGAGGTGCTTCCTTAACTGCATAGCAAAAGACGATGGCTGTTCGGGCACATCTCTTTGATATCTTGTAAGACATAGATAATTTGGAGCAATTATGAGCTCCTTAGAACCCTCTTTTGGGACGTAAACCCTCATCTTTAGTTTCCTTTCGGAGATCTGATAGACCTTGTCGACCCTCGCAGAATCCAACTCATCGCTCAATTCTCTCGTCAAAAAAT
>JAUQYS020000156.1:0-6750 GCA_030587585.2 Candidatus Njordarchaeota archaeon | reverse complement strand
ATGAAGCTGAGTCTGTCTACAAACTCCTTAAAATTAATTGGCTTTTTAGCAATTTTGATTGGCTTAATTTTGATTCTATAAGGAAAAATTTTTCCCTTGTATGATTTGAATAAAGGTTTGTTGTCGTAGAAAGCTTTTGAAGAAGCCTCATAAATAGCGACTATTTTCGGAGGTATTATTTCGTTGTCTTTCTTTGATTGAATCACGTAAAAGATAAGTTTATCTCCTTCCTTTACGTTTTCAATAATTTTTTTTGATCTTGGTGGCACCCCCCATATGTTTTTTTCTCTTATTATTCGCCAATTTTCTTCCGTGGTTACACATATCCAATATGTCAATAGTATCACCATCATGCTAACGTTTTAAAAAACATATAAAATATAACATCGAGTTAATTAATTTAATTAGATTTAATAATCAGAAAAAGATCGGTGCAGTCAATGATAAAACTCTTAGGCGTCATTGCTGAAGGCGGAGTACCAATAATCATAAAATCATTGGAAGACATAAAGGGAAAAACATTCATAGCAGGACTCATTGAAGCAGTAAAGGCCTTATCAAGTATTGTTGGCGCGGGAGAAATAAGAAAACTCGATTTCAAAGAATATAAATTGATCATTTATGAATCGAAGAAAAAATATACTATAGTAGCGCTTGTAGATACAGCTGAGGAATATGTGGAAAAAATACTAAGCATCATTGCGAGCGAAATCGATAGAGGATCCATTCCTCGCTTTGGCGGAATTGTTGACAATGACTTAGTGAACAAGATAACAAAGATCATTGATAAGTATGTTTCAGAAACTATAGGTGTAGATATCGTAGGTTTGATTGTCGATGTTTGGGGCGCAATATTCAACGAGATGAAATCGAATAAGGCAGCTTCTGAGGTTATCTCCCGGACTGAGCAGATGATAGAAGAAGCCACAAGAACTCAAGAAGAAAAATGGTATGAAGCAATTCAAAGAAATAAGGGAGACAGTAAGATGGCTATTAAATATGCCTTAGATGGTGATTTTGATCATGCATGTATTTTGACGCAGGATGAATCAGATCCATTAATGAAGGCATTTTCAATAAAGATGGGTCTTCTTGCTTCATCAATGATAAGCACTATTTCGCCCCCATTACGTGTCTTGGAGGAACTATCTAATGATTTGCCAGATAGCGATCCGCTTTATAAGTTAATAAAAAGTGCCGTAGATTTTCGGCTTCAGAAAATATCTCTCATAGACTATGCAAATATTTTTAATGAGGCGACAAAATCATTTAATTTTATTGATGACGATGAACATCTCATAAAAGCTTTTTTCTTTATTGATGGCACCATACGATTGTTTCCAGATTTTGCTAAGAAGCTAGCTGAATTTTTCAAAGAGAAATCTCTGGTGATTTATACATTTATTGCATCAATTTTGGAGCGCGACAAACTTATTAAGAAGGCGTATTCTATATCAAAGTATCCTGATATAGAACAGGAACTAGAAAAATGGAGATCGCAGCTAGATGTGCTATTAGATGAAATGAGAGAAGTAATAAAGCCTAGTTTTCTTAAAAGGGTACTAGGTATGGCGCCTAAAGGAGCCGAAGCTAACAAACTAGTGTTAAAGTGTATGCAGGGCCTAGAAACGTATCTGATGATCCTTACGTTGCTCTCTCAGTCACCAATACTCGGCTTAGATGATAGAAAAAAAATTCTGACCGAAATAATTAAGCTATACGCTAACTATTTTAGAGATTATCTAAATAGTAATCTAACATGCTTTGCAGCCACAGTAGCAAATGTTTTCCAAAGCGTTGGGATAGCATTAGCTGAGACATTTCAACTATTAACGCATCAAACAAAGCAGAAATATGCTCATAAGATCCAAAATGTTTATCGCGACGCTTGTAACGTATTGTTTAGAGAATATCCTAAGATGAGTCTATATGTTCCATATATAACAACGATGACATCGTCGCTCAGTCTTATATTGGTAACATTAAAAAAACTATATGTTGACGAGCTAAGTCTTGTTTATATGATGATAAAAATGATAGACCCACGAATTGTAGAAAGCTGGAAAATTGTGATTCCGTATAATTATGCTGCATTTACAGCGAATCTGACTAGTACACTGGCATTTCTTGCGTCCCGTGTTTTGAAATCGGACAAGAAAGTTGAGGCAATAAAAAAATGTATAAGTATCTTAGTAGATATACACAAATGGTTGTTAATGCAAGGTAAAGTAAGTAGGGAAAGCGTCATTATTTTGGCCTACTTAATTTCTCAGATAATGGATAGTCTTGATGCCGATGATCTTGGAGTCCTTGTAGAGTTTCTAATAGCGTTAAGTAAGATAGCGATACCTGATATGAGAAAAAATGATTATGATGTAGCGATAGTAGCCGAATATCTTGTAGATGTATTGGTCTATAGTTCGGATATTCTTGGGAATAAAGAATTTGAATCCCTTGCGAAGGAGATATCTGAAATAGCGGTAAATGCATGGAGGAAGTATGGGTTCAAAAAGAAAGCTAATGAAGTCAAGAAAAAATTTGAAGGGTTGCTAGAAAAATAGTACTAGAAGTTCCATGGGTTTTCTTCATTGCCCCATCTTTTCATAAATTCTTTAGCATAGCAACTAGTTGCTTCTCGGATTATTGATAATACCTCTTCTATGCCTACTTTGAAATTGGTGGCGATTAGTGTTATTGAGTATCCATTAACTCTTTCGCAGGCCATAGCGATATTAGAACCGTTAGTACTAATTATTCCGTAGTGGAAATCATCATCTCTTAGAAGAGCATCAAAATATTTATTTGAGATTTTCGATAAGAGGTCTTTATTTCCTGCGATAGATAAAGGAAGTTTCTGTGAATCATAAAGGGCTACTCCTTCGGCCTTTAATCTATCTTGGAGAGCCTGCGTAATGAAATCGATGTCATTACCCTTTAGGTCGCCATATAGATTTTTTAGTAGTATGATCATGCTCATAAGGTCATGAATGCTTGTCTCTAATACCATTGTTTTAGAGCGGATGCCCGCTATGGCTTTTTTTACTGTTTCGCTGTCTTTTGCGTTTTTTATGTCTTGCTTATGGGCTAATATTGTTATTTTTGTTTTTTTGAGACAATATTTTTTCATCATTTTCTTGATAAAAGCATAGTATTCTTTTACTTCTTCGAATCTATCCGGTCTAGTCGCATCCACCACAAGAACAATATGATCTGCTGAAGGAAAAAGGATCTTATAAAATCGTTCATCTTCTCGATATATTTTTTGTCCAGGTATTACTGAGATTCCCAAACCAGCACGAGCAAATTTTTCTATGCTGGTAGACGTAACAGTACTAAGAGCTTTTTCTTTGTCTAGATATTGAAGAAATAGCTTGATTGATGTTTTTCCAGCGTTGTCAAGACCGACAAAAACAACGTTCACCATAATATAGTCACCAAAAAAAAGCTAGTGAGTTCGTTTATAAGAGCAGATATTGCTTGGATATTATATTTATATACTCGATTATGGTATTGATAAGAATATGAACAAACAGTACCTGTGAATGATAATGGATCCTTTTTATATTTTCATTTTGTTTTAGAGTGGTGCAAAAGTCCTAAATCATTATCTGCGTCTGGTGATGTAGAATGAAAAAAGAAGACTTGGCTAAAAAATTGATAGATGCATCCAAGAAGATCGAAAAAAGTGAAGATAAGTATGAAGTTTTTGAACAGGTGACTCTTGGAAGGGGAGAGGGCAACTATAGGTTCGTTTTTGTCGCAAAAAGAAAGAAAAAGAGGGGAATTTTTGGGGCTATAGTGAATATTGCTAAGAAGACCTATTATTATGGTACACATGGAGTAGCATATGGTATTATGGAAGAAATAGCAGAGCGAAAAATACAGGAAGAATTGAATCTTAGCCCGATTGAGAGAGAAATCACGGGCAAGGAATTAGCTATGATTTTCAAGAGATGGTCCGAGACAATACCTAAGGGATATATCGAAACGATAGGAAATAATCTAAGTCTACCAGCCGATGATAAGTGGATATCCGCAACAATAAAACCAAATAAAGAGATAAAAATAACAATAGATTTTGTAAAATTAAAAACAGCAGAGGGAACGCCTTCACAACCCCCACTAACTACGCCACCAACACAACCAACGACAGTACCAGTCCCTGTCCCGATGCCGACACCTATGCCGGCCCAGATGCCTGTTCCTGATCTTTCTCAGCTATATGTGAAAGGAAGCTTGACAAGCACAGAAGAAGGTGTTTCTTTCGCTATTAAAAATCTGTTTCATCCGACAGAAGTAATTGGCCCTATAACAGTGAAGATAGATGGAAAAGAAGTGAGCTCGGATAAGATAAGAATCCTAAGTAATGTGGGAGAAAAAGCTAACAAAGATATAAGTCCTAGCTCACCGCTTCCCGTGCAGCATGGTGAAACATTGCTCATCAAAATTGATGGACTTAGACTATCTAAAGGCATACACAAACTCGATATAGCAGTACCTATAAGGGATGTAGGTAGTATTCTGATATCCAATGTGGATAATTTGTAGTAGCTTTTTAGACAGTTATAATATCCTTCAAAGTTTTTTTTGTTATTTTGTTTAAGGTTTCTCTTAGTTTTTTCCACAAGCCTTTTTTGTCGAAATATGAGACTATAAGTTCTATGTCATCTTTTTTTAATCCTATAAGCGGGTCAAGTGTTGAGAAAAATCCAAATATTCTTACAGTATTTTTTATGCATTCTTGTAAGGTAGATTTTTGTTCAATCAATATGCTGTTTATTTTTTCTAATATTGTTTTCAGTTTATCGATTTTTTCAAGGCTATCGCTTCTTATGATGTTGTTTTCTTTTTCTCTTATTTTTTGCTCGTATGTTATTTCATTATTTTTTCCTATCCTAGGTACGTCGACAACATGTTTATCTTTATTAGTTAGGAAACCGGAGTCCTCCAGGAGGCTTGTGATTAGCTTTTTGGCATCTTTAGTTAGGGACGTTATGTTTTTTGTGGTTTTTTTGTCAAGAGTATCCAAAATTATATGCAATTTATCCAAAAACGAGTTGACTGAAATGCAGAGGTCGTATATCTTCTTGCCCAGAGTTTCGTCTTCTTTTATTGAGGTATATCTGGATGGATCAGCCATAACTAAGTCAAATGGATCAATACTTGTCCATTCAGATGAAATAGAACTAAGCGTTTTAAGTAGAGCTATAGATATTGCTATGAGAGAGTAGTGATAATTTTTGTTCATTAAAATCTTTGCTGCTTCTGGAGATTCTAGGATCTTATTTATTGAAGATTCAAAATACTTTCTTTCATTCTCTGTTGGTTTAACCAGTTTGATTTCGAGTGCGTTTGAAACACCTATACGTGCAGTTCTGATTATGTTTGGATCAGTTATTATTGATAGCATTTCTCCAATCCTAGATGCTATTTTTGGGGGTATATACTGAAGGAGAAGTTCAAACCAGTAATCGCGAAGGTCTCTGTAGGCCATATTTGGGGAAACAGATTCAATAAATCTCAAAGCAGTATCCATCTCTGCAACTTTAGCTCTAAAAGATTTTCCAATAGTAGCTAAGTGTTCTATAATCCTGAACAAATAATAGAAGCCCAATAAAATAGCGTTCATTTTTTCTTTGTCAGTAGCAGCAGTCATAGCCTTAATACATATTTTTTGAAGTCTAATCCTATAAAACATGGGCATTGTAGCAATATATTGGTAGGCATCCAGAAGGGACTTGAAAACGAACAAACAAAGGTAGCTTCTACCAGAATTTCTATAAGTATTAAGTAGAAGACTTGTGATTGCGGGAGCATATCTCACTACTTCCTTCGTCCATGAGATAATATTAGGATACTTTGGGCGAAGGCTATCCAGTTCACGAAAATATGTTTGAGTTCTATCCTCGTAAAGAGACTTTTTAGCTTGTCTAATCTCATGTTGCAGGCTTCTTTTAATATCATCGGATATATCGAGAAATGTATTCATGAGAGACACCAATAATTAATGAAAAAAAGAATAATAAGACAAAGTCGTATCACTTCGAAGAAGTCTCAATGATAAGATACAAAAAATCTTTTTTTAGGAAATATTCAAAAAAATAATGTGCAACAATTAGCAATAAAATAATTCAGATGTTCATCAGGCATTGCCAAAAGATTAGGTGTCATTAATGGCCGTACGAAAATACATTGGCACTAGGACACAAAAAATGTTCAGAACTATAGCATTACACATTAAACGTGGAAGAGAGCTATGGCTAAGTCTTAGCTTTGGCTATGTAGATTTAATTTCGGGAGCTATATCCGCGCTTGTTTTATTGTTTGTTATTAGGGACGTACCATGGATACTTAGTATATTGCCAGTACTTTTATCTGTTAGAGGCGCCACTAATGGTGTTTTTTCTGGAGTTTTATCGACTTCGTTGCATATAGGTACAATAGAACCAAGATTTCGTAGCAATACAGAGCATTATTACTCTCTAATTGCCGCTGTATTTACTATGCCTATGTTAAATGCATTAATATCCATGTTAATACTCGGAATATTTTTCATTGACCCCATAAAAATGATTTTGAGTTTTTTTGTTTTGTTATTAGCGTCATCGATAGCAGTAGTGTTCTCTATTATCATGACAAGTTTTATAGGTTTTATGGCGTTTAGAAAGGGCTTTAATCCGGATGATGTAGTGTATCCAATAATGTCTACGGTTAATGATGTCTTTGCGAGCTTATTTCTTGTAGCTGCTG
>JAUQYS020000047.1:0-2187 GCA_030587585.2 Candidatus Njordarchaeota archaeon | reverse complement strand
TAAATCAATAAAAACCAAATATACACTCTTACCAGATTCTATACAAAGACTCTTTACATCAATAAATTCTGCGCTTCTTATTGCCCTATCGACAACCCTAGCAAATTCTATTCCTGGCTCACTAGGGGGACCAAGCTCAAAGCTTGGTGATGCTATCGGCATTGTTTCCATATTAATAATAAAGGCTCCCTGATCAGGAGTATCAGGATATGGCGAACCAACAGATACTTTTACTCCCGCTAAAACCTTTGTTTTACCAAGAATCGCTAGACAAGACCCCTCGGCTTTCTCAATATAATTAGGGATTAGCTTCAATTTTCTTCTTTCTAATAAGCCACGCCCATCGAGTCTCTTTCCCTTCTGGATATAATTAGATATACTTTCCTTTTCTATATTCGATAAAAATTCTCTTTTAACGGACGCCAAAAATTCTGCGGCCATAATAATCATCCTCCCTATTCTCCTATATCCCTAGCAATTTTCTCGTATACCTCCTTAAGAGTTTTCCTTTGTAGATCATAAATTTTATTTATTGCCTGCCGGCCCGCCTCGATCATATCTCTCAGTCGCGCTAGGGGAAACCTATGGTCTGCCTGAAGCAACGTTATCTTATTGTGCGAAGGCATCATAGCTATTGGAACATCTGCGCATATCTCGTCTTCGATAGCATTTAAGTCTACAAGAATTTTTCCTTCATAGTATCCCACAGCCACCGACGCTACAAGATCTCTCATCGGTATCCCCGCATGAGCTAATGCTAAGGACGCCGCATTAATACTAGCCGTTCTTGTGCCTCCATCAGCTTGTATGACTAGGCAATATACCCTTATCATCATGCGCGGAAACTCATCGAGAATAATAGCGGGCTCTAAAGCCTCTCTTATTATCTTAGATAACTCAATTTCTCTTCTAGATGGTGACGGACTTTTTCTTTCTTCTGTTGAAAATGTAGCCATTCTATAAGCTACATCTAAAACAGCTTTTTCGGGATCCGCTAGGTGCGATGGAACACACTCCATTGGGCCCCTAACCACACAAAGAACCCATGTTCTTCCCATACCTACAAAGGCTGAGCCTTCTGCTCTCTCTACGATCCCAACCTCCATTCTTAGGGGCCGAGGATCGAAAAAATCACGACCATCTACACGCTTGTTATTTCTCAAATATTCGGCAAATTCTTCTTCAGACATTCTCATTTTTTGCCTCCCCTCTGTATTTTATGCATACCCCTCATTAATTCATTTTGAATTCTTTTTGTTAAACCAGATGTATGTGATTCTTTTTCTATTCGCTTTATTGCATTCTCTACGAGCTCTTCAATTTCGGGTTTTTCTGCCTTTATCCAAATAATACCATTAGCTCCGACTTTCATTTCCGCTTTAGTAATATTTTTTATTGCTTCCAGCATGGAGCTCTTGATACCTATGACTCGAGGAATCTTGACTGGATTTATAGAAATAAGTCTCCCTCCCTCTAGCTTACCGTATCCTTTTTCTCTGCATGTCAATATAGGCATCATGCCTCGTTCAACATTTGCAACTTTGGCATAAACTACGTCCCCTATTTTTAAATAATGCTCAGGTTTTT
The DNA here is from genome assembly GCA_030587585.2 of Candidatus Njordarchaeota archaeon. Classification (GTDB taxonomy): domain Archaea; phylum Asgardarchaeota; class Njordarchaeia; order Njordarchaeales; family Panguiarchaeaceae; genus Panguiarchaeum. The sequence continues at coordinate 600 of JAUQYS020000047.1, read as the reverse complement.
CTTTACTAGCATCAAATGGTCTTTTAGTAAAATCCGGCACGTCTAATCTCCCTCTCCATACATAGTTTATTTCCAATAACCAGTAAACAATAGAATAATCTACAACAATACCTATAACGCTATCCCCTCTCTCGGGTATGTAGAAACCAGCTAATGGAACAACATTTATTTCGCGCCCCTTAATTCTCAATAATCCAACCCGAGTAGCAACAATTTTTCCATCTGGTCTAGTAAAGATAGCTCCCTTAGCAATATAATTAGATGACCCAACAATTTCTCCTGGAACCACAATCCTAGTACTCATAGCTTTTCTCATTATTATCATCTACAACTAGCAATTATTGTATCGTTTTTCTAGTCAAGATCTCAAGTTTAGCCATTCCGCGCGTCAAATCTACGATCATATTGTTTAACTTCAAAAAGACACCAGCAGGAACTTCGAGAACAGCTTCTAAAGATCCATCATCTAGCCATTTCTGATCTCTCATTGTAGCCATTTTTACTATCTTTCCATATAGCTGACCAGTATACGCTGCGGGAACCCGTACTTTAGCTACTATTATCTCAAGCTTCAATGGAATTATTTCCTGTAGCTGTCTT
>JAUQYS020000001.1:0-2801 GCA_030587585.2 Candidatus Njordarchaeota archaeon | reverse complement strand
GATAAGGGAAGAGATCTGGAGAAAGATGGAGGAACTAAATATAGCGATATTTCCTAGGCCAGTATATGGGAGGATCCCTAATTTTGAGGGGGCAGAAATAGCAGCAAAAAAATTGTCAGAAACAAAGGAATGGAAGAAAGCAGAAGTGATTTTTTCTAATCCAGACTCGCCGCAAAAATATGTAAGAAGACAAGCATTATTTCAATCGAAAATACTTATAATGGCAACACCAAGAATAAAAAAAGGGTTCCTACTTCTTGATCCTAAAAAAATCCCAAAGTGGGCACTAAACAAAGCTTGCACTATTTCTGGAGCATTTAGATTTGGCATAATAAAGCATCCAAAAGTCCTGCCCCCAATAGATATGAAAGTAACAGGATGCGTCGCTGTGGATATATACGGTGGTAGACTCGGAAAAGGACATGGATACTCAGACTTGGAATGGGGTATTTTGAGTGAATATGGATTAATTGACGACAGCACGATTACTGCTACAACAATTCATAGTATCCAAATAGTAGACAGGATCCCCATGACTGAACATGATTTTCCGTTGGATATTATAGTAACTCAAGAAAGGATAATATACACAAACACGGAATACAGAAAACCTCGAGGGATTTTTTGGGATTTGGCAAAAGAAAGAATACAGGAGATACCCATACTAAAGGAGCTTTACGAAGCGCGCGAAAAAATCAACTAAAAATAATAAAAAGATGTTTTAGCTTTTCTTTGTTGCTCCTCCCAATGCGCCAAACATAGCTAAAAACATCGCTGACATGTAGCTCCATTGGATTAGGTCGATGAATATAGTGGTAATATCCAAGCTGATATTAAAAGCTGCTGTGGCAAATAGATAGACGACCATAGCCGCCGCTATTAACGAAATTATCCAGATAATAAATCCAGCAATAAAACCATAGCCAGGGTCTTTGTTTTTTATTCCTGCTATCAGGCCGGCCAGCAGATAAGGCACAATACCAACGACCACTAAAAGTACGTAGGGATCGCTTGAGATTGTTGCTGAATATGCTACCAAGGTAATAATTGACAGAGCCAATATTACGATGCCACTAGTGATATCTGGTGGTGGAGAGAGCCCAATATTTCCCGTGATGACCTGAGTAAGCACATTGGGATATGTTGGAAGTGCGGCTAGTGAAAGAAAAACCGTGAGAATAAGTTGTTGCGTTGCGTCGGCAGTTTCAGCGTCCAATAATGACAAGAGGTTGCTTATTGATATATATAACATAGCAAAGGTGACGCCGAAAAGGACAAAAAATCCAAGAAATATCGAAGCAATACTAAACTTTTTCTCTCCGGGAGCTGTTGGTTCTTTTCTTTTTTTTGCTGCTTCGGGTGGGGGAGAAATTTCTGCTTTTTCCAGCTCCTCTATTTCTTTTTCCAGTTCTTCTAAACTTTCAGGAAGTTCTTCATCTAACTGCATATTGTGCACCATCTAAATATACTATCATTAAATCTCGAAAAATTTCTTATAATAATATACTATTGGAGTAATCATAGTTTTTAATTATAAGAAGGTGATAAATATGAGCATTAGAATCAGTACTGGTCCAGTTAGGGCGGCAGGATATGCCGATAAATTGAGGCGGGTTCTAATCGCAGCTACTAAGAATCGTGGGGTTCCTGTGGAAGAAGCAATAAGAGTAGCTGCATATATAAATCAGCAGCTATTTAAAATCATGCGAAATAGTGGTGTAAATAAAGGTGATGTAGTAAGAATTTTGTTTGAGATAGATATACTTGATGGAAAAATAGGGGTAAACTGGAGGTCTATAAGAATCGAAGTTTTTAAACCTGTGGAAGAATTTTTAGTATCGGGCGTTGGTGTAGAGATTCCTAAGGAGGCTCCAGAAGTTACCGAAGAAGAAGTAAGGAAAGCCATAGCTGAAGCAGAGAAACCAGAGGAAGAGGGAGAGATAAAAGTTATTGAAGAGAAAAAAGAAAAGGGAGTCCTCTCGAGGCTAATTGAAAAGATAAAGTCCATATTTAGGCACTAATTTTTATGCTGTTTTTTTTAATTTTCGTGGACTGTTTTTGAGGAAATTGGAAATGGAAGCGAAAAAGAAGTTTTATGTGACTACACCGATATATTATCCCAATAGGCCTCCTCATATAGGATCCGCATATACGACTGTAATAGCTGATGTTCTTAAAAGGTACTACAGATCTCTAGGGTACGAGGTATTTTATTTGACGGGAACAGATGAGCATGGAATGAAGCTTTATCGTCAGGCACAAGAAAAAAATATGTCTCCAGAAGAATTTGTTGAGGCGATGGTTAGGCATTTTAAGCAAGCGTGGAGGGTTCTAGATATTGAATACGATAGATTTATAAGAACTACAGAGAAGGATCATGAAGAGGTTGTTAAGTATATCGTTAACAAAATCTATGAGCGGGGAGATATCTATAAGGGAACATATAGGGGTCTATACTGCGTTGATTGTGAGAGGTATTACACAGAAAAAGAATTAATTGATGGAAAATTGTGCCCTATTCACCAAAAACCAGTAGAGCCTCTCGAGATGGAATGCTATTTCTTCAAGCTTAGTAAGTACGAAAGAGAACTCTTAGAGATATACAGAAAAAATAGTCGCTTCGTGTTACCCGAAGAAAGGAAAAATTATGTCATTAAAATTATTGAAGATAAAGGCCTTAAAGATGTATCCATTAGTAGACCTAAATGGTATCTCCCGTGGGGTATAGAATGCCCATGGGATAGAGAACATGTATTATACGTGTGGATTGATGCTTTAATAAATTATATCTCTGGAATAGA
>JAUQYS020000398.1:0-3053 GCA_030587585.2 Candidatus Njordarchaeota archaeon | reverse complement strand
TGGGTTTCCAGCCCAGCTCTCTACAAAGATCTTCCAGATATACAAACTTATATTTTCCAGACATAGGATCTATCATCGCGTCTTTTATTAGTATTTTGGATGCCTTAGCATATTGCTCGGGCACCCCTATATAAACCTTAAGTCTCTTATAGACAACCCTAGAACGTTTATGTTTCCAGTACGATGGCAACATCCCTCTTATTCTTCTCTTAAGAAATCTGTCTGGACGCACATGGTGAAATGGTCCCTTTCTGGGGTTTGTAAGCGTTCTAATCTCCATCCACGATTTCCATTTCTCTAATACCTTTTTGAATTCTCCCAGAAAGACGGCTTTTTCTGCATTTACGATAATCACATTTTTGTTCTCTAAAAGCATTTTCGCTACTCTCGTCGCTAAGCGACCGACCCTATGATTTGTAGCATCAATCAAAACTGTATCCATAATCATCACCCAACCTCATATTATAATCTTAACATTAGATCCTTTAGGATTTTCATTAATCAGATCTTGTATCGATATAACTTTTCCTCCAGCATTTTCTATTTTTTCTTTTGCGGATTCGCTGTAGGAATATGCCGCTACTGTCACTTTGTGGTCAAGATTTCCCGCCCCTAATACTTTGCCAGGTATAACGATAGTATCTCCATCTTTAGTATATCTGTTTATTTTGGATATGTTTACTTGTGGACGCAGCCTTCTTGGTTTTTGGAGTAGCTCTGCAACATATCTCCATATGTTTGCCTTATTTTCTCTCGCTACTTTTTTTAGTAACTTTATCAACATTAGTCTCTGAGCATCTGTGATACGCTCATATTTCTTCGCCAAGTTTATCCCCCTCGCTGGCTATCCAATCTATCTATTCTTATTATTCGGTTATAAAATATTTAATTTGTCCAGATGTTTCCAAGTTTGAGATTATCTTATCAACAGCATCCTTGTCTGCCAACTGGGAATTCCAAAACTCGGCCGTAGGCACAGATCTATCCAATTGAACCTTAACGGACCATCCCTCCAAATTTAGGTTCCTCCTAATCGAATATATGATGGCTGCCGAAATAGCCAATACTAAGGGACAAAACGGAGTTGTCGGCACCCATTCCACAAGAATACTCTTATTTCCCTCATCCACGTCTACCCTAGATATAAACTTCTCAACACTCAGCCCTATCTCAGGATCTTTAACTTTTCTTATTGCCTCCCTCACCAATTCGGATACTATTTTTGGCATATGATTCCCCCAAATGCTAAACAAAAATAGTTGATTAAATAATAGTACATAATGTTGATAAATCATGATGCAAATAAAAAATGCAATATCCAAACTAATTTTCGATATGAATATAGACCCCGCAGAGTTCAGAGTCATATTTAAGAGACAAAGCGGCGAATATTGGGACGTCCCATTCAACTATCTAATATTCCAAGGAAACTACTTCTCATACAATGACACAAACACAATATATCCACTACACAGAATAGTAGCAATCTATAATAAACAAGGCACATTCCTACTCAAAAGAAAATACGACACAAACCAAATAACAATAAAACCAGACCACATCGAGCTAATCCCAGGAACAAGAATAAACACATACCTCGACACATTCAAAATCACCAGATACGCATGGCTAATAATCCAACATATCCAAGACCTTCTCAGAAAAAACGACAAAGATGACATAATAAACATGCTCGGAGACCACACCGAACTTAACGAGATATACTGCATCACCTCAGGCTACTTCGCAGGAACAATCATACACAAAAGAAAAATACTAAGAGGAACACAACCCATAGACTACAACAAAATATCAGACAAACTCCAACACCAAAGAATCTACGTATACGCCGCTCCCGAAATAAGCATAATACACAAAATAAACAAGCACTACCTACTCTACAAAAACAAAACACTAAAACACATAAACAGCCCTCCCCACCAAGACCTACTCACAAAATACTCCCTCATCACACACAAACAAAAAATCCTCGCACTAATCGACAAAAACACAAAAATGATAAACAAACCCCAATACAAAAACAACAAAAAAGACCCAAACCAAATAAAACCACAAAACATCACAAAAAAAGAATGGCTCTGGCACAAAAAAAATCTCCTAATAATCTCCGACTACGACAACATAATGGCGAAAATTAGCTCATAAAGCAACAAAAAAACGAAAATAACAATTTGGAGCCCATTGATCTCTCAGATGCAAAAAATCACCAGATGTATAATTTGATAAGAATATTACCCTACTTTATGTTTTGTGGATATTATCTGTTGAATCATATTGGCTAGTTCTCTAAGCGTCTTGTAGTATTCAACATTCGTCTGCAAGATTTTTCGTTTAAGTTTAAGGCATTTTTCCATTAGCTCTACTGCGCCCTCTAGTCTCGTTTTTGATAATCTTTCTGCAACTACCTCTATGTCGTTTATCCACACCTCTAACTCGCTTAGAGAGCGCTCTATTTCTTCGGGGGAAGATACCATCTCATAGAAGCCATAAATATGCAGACACGAACTAAATTTATAATAGGAATCAAGCAGATCTTTTCTTCCTAAGATCTTTAAGATTCTGGTAAACATCGGCAAACCAAACTCAATATTACTGGCTTTCTCATATGGTACACCTACAGCGACCAACACAGCCTTTCTTAGTAGCTCCACGGTACACCAACCCTTCTCCGCAACATCATAATAATCTCCCCTATCAAAAAGTCTAAGGCCCTCCTGATAAAGCTCTTTCGCCCTAGCAATTAAATCCCTAAAATCCACCACAAACACCCTTTTTTTCGGTCCATATAAAAATACCCAATCCATACAGCAAGATTCCAACTCTAAATTACCCCAAATTTAAAAATTTATTCTTTCCGCTAAAAATAAGCTTAATTTCTACACAATGTCCACTACTGCCCGAACTAAACTCTACATTACAAAGCCACCAGAAACCATACAAAACAAGTTTTTACTTTACCGACCATCAACAAAAAATAGGAACAACAAAAAAATACCCACAACACTTAAAAAAAACAAAAACACAACACCAAA
>JAUQYS020000387.1:0-2467 GCA_030587585.2 Candidatus Njordarchaeota archaeon | reverse complement strand
TTGCAGGTTACGATCGTGTTGAGGCTGGCATCACCATTACTCTGACTGATGATGAATTTCTAAAAATTTTTGAGCCATCTGCTCCAAGATTTTCCGATCGTATAAACGCACTTAGAGTATTGAATCAAACTCTTGGTGATGCTACTTATGCATTTGTTGGTCCCTTGTTGCCTATCTTTGGAGAAAAAGACCTCGACTATATTTTTTCCGAGATATCTAATCTGGGAATAAAGAGAGTGCTTTTTGATAAGCTTAATATTAAAGCCGAAAACTGGATTACAATAAACAGAGCCTTAGAGACTCTCCAAGCGAATAGAAAGGAATTCTGGAAAAAGACAAAAGATTTCTCATTTTGGCAAAAAATCAAGAAGAAAGTAATTTATCTATCCAAAAAATATGGGGTCACTGTTGATTTTTGCTACTAATCTTTTCTTTTCCGATCTGCACGCCACACATATATGCGAAACTACAGTAGTCACATGCCCACGATTCCTCTGGTCTGGGTGGCGGAATCTTGTTCTCTTTTAATGCTTTCTCAAGCATGTTTTTTCGTTCAATTAATTCTTTTTCTATGTCTTCAAGGCTCCTATCAAACAAAACTATATATGATTTTGTTTCGAGACTATTAACATTAACATACAATATTACCGCAAATTTTACTGGATATCCATTACGCTCTAGAAGAACCCGATAATAACTAACTTGCTTTACATGATGCGGATATGGCTTTGCAGGAATATTCCTAGTTGTCTTTAGCTCCAATATTACCTCTTCCTCATATCCATCAACTCTGCCATATACTCCCTGGAATTCTACTTCAACCTCATTTCTCTCGAATATTTTTGTTTCATGAAGCTTCGTTCCTATCCACATCGCTACTATCTCTGGGAATCTAGCTCTCTGCTCGGGATATAACTTCTTAGCAAAATAGGCGTGTCTTAAACATGGAAATGTTAGATCTGTCACATTTATTTTTTCTAGCGGCGGCTTATTTTTTTCTAAGTCTCGTACCATACCCACAAGTAATTTCGTCTTCACAAGCGACCCAATAACATTTTGGATAATTTCCTGTGCTTCTTGTACTCCAATATTATATTCCGTGGCCAGTTGAGCTATCGCTAGATCGGGCTTCATTTCAGATAATAGCTCCTTGAATCTTCTAAGCATCTCGTCGTGCATATAAAATCCCACTACAACAAATTAACCAAGACTTCAGATATTTCTGTCAACCTTATTTTTTCTAATTCGTCCTTATTGAGCTCTTTTGCTACCTTAAACAAGAATAGGGCATTTGGACACGTAACTAAGACATTCATACCTCCAACATGTGCTAATGATTTTAATCTCTCCGTAGCATTCCTTATTGCAATGTTCGGATCTATATACCACATATGCTCACCACAACAGACAGTAAGCTTTCCTTTCAGAGGGTGTCTAGTTATCTCTATGCCGTCTATTTTTAGCCAATCTATATAATCTTCAAAGCCAAGCCATCGCGTCATAATGCACGATTCTTGCGGTATAACTCTGTATTTTTTGCCTCGCCGGTTAAATTTGTCCACGTTCCTGCCAACTAATTCTAAGAATGGAACTAATTCAATGTCCAAATTGTATTTCTCTTTCAGTAGGTTTATTGCTAGGTGCTCTTGTGGAGAATATATCACCATTTTTCGGATCCCACTATTGCTTATTTTGTTAGCTAATCCTTTGTTTATCTCAAAAAATTTTTCATGCAAGCCTAGGAAATATAGTTCGAGACCTAATGATGCATTATAATAAAAAAATCCTATTTCTGGCATTAGTTTTTTGGATATTATATTCACGTTTCTGATTATCCTAATATAAGTATCCGAATGATCTATGAATTTTTCTTTTTTGTTTTTATCATTGACGTACTTGTCTAATATACTGCCAATATTTTTTTCTCCGCTTCTTGGAACATGACTAAGTAATATTTCTCTCCAAGCACATAAGATAGTATCATAGCTGAAAAACAAGCACGATTTTTTGAATTCGTTAGGCAGAATAGCATCATCAAGTGTTATATCTAGACCAAATATATTTCCATTCTTATCGATATTATCAACAAATTTATTAACCATTGTGTTTATCTTATTCAACACATTCACTTTTTTACACCATTAAGAACATTGAATTTTTATACTAAATTGAAAAATACAAATATGCCAATATTACATATCTTTCACATTTTTCGATATATAACAAAAGGGATGTGGCAAATGAGTACATATATTATGGCAGCTCTAGGAAATCCCGTGTTCGATATAATCGAAACTCCTTACATTCGAACTAATGGAAGAGTATTGTCTGGTTGCTCGGTAAATGCAGCCTTAACCATCGGAAAACTGGGCGGGAAAAGCATTGTGATAGGAACCGTAGGAGCCGATTATCATGAAGAAATGATAAATAAGCTTAAACAGTACAACGTAGATTCATTTACATTGCT
>JAUQYS020000370.1:0-7043 GCA_030587585.2 Candidatus Njordarchaeota archaeon | reverse complement strand
AACTGTTGACAGAGAATCTTGGTTAGTGATTTTGTTGTGATAATATATGCACATATCAACAAAGGACTTAACGAGGTTGATGCTGAGAATTTTCTTTCTTAGACTTGGCGCAATAGAGCGTATGATATCATTAGTTCTATCCATAACGTAAATACCGCCAGGTACAGCGTTAGCCTCTAGAAAAACAAGATTATATTCACTATCGATCAAAAAGTCCAATCCAGCATATGGATATTCCTTCGTACTATCCCAATTTTTCTCAAAGATATCTATGAGGTTATCTATCATAAAAAAGCTCCCACCATGTTTAAGTCAATATATGATAGTAAATCGATAGTATTTAAGGGAAAAAATGTATATAGAAGAAATAATAAAGAAAAATAGCGAAAAACAGTAAATTCTTAGTGTTTCCTTTTTTTCCATTCTGCGATATAACTTTCTAGAGCTCCATTTTGCTGAAGCCAAATCCCATAATCAGCCAATTTTTTGAGCGCTAAAGCAGCTCTCTCTGGAGAAGGATAAGCTGGAATACCTGCATTCTCGAATTTTTCTCTGAATTTAATAGCATAGTCTGCGCCTCCAACATCGCAGAATATTACGGGCTTCAAAGTAGGACTATTCTTGATGACATCCAATAATTTTTCGGGAAGCTTATCAGTAACTCCAGGCACATGATGAAGTCCTATTATCATTATGAGATCTGTATTTTTGTCTTCCATAACCGACTTTAGGCAATATACAAAGCTTTCATCATCCGCAGAACCAGTAACATCAATCGGATTACTAAAAGTAGCAAATGGAACAAGTTTCTTTTCTTCAACTCCCTTCTTAAGTTTCACCATCAATTCGTCGCTGGGAGGGTTGACATTCAATCCATAACGCTCAGCAGCATCTGTTGCTAGGAGTCCTGCGCCTCCTCCATCTGTAATTATAGTAATGTTATATCCACGCCCGGGAGGTTGCATCGAAAATGCTTTAACTGTGTCGATAAATTCATCCAACGTCTCGCATACAATAGCGCCCATTTTTTTGAAGGCGGCTTCATACATTCGGTAATCTCCTGCAAGCGATCCAGTATGTGATGCTGCTGCCCGGGCTCCTGCCGCAGTTCTCCCGCCTTTGAGAACGACAATCGGTTTAAGCTTACTAACTTCTTTTCCTATTTCAACAAAGTGGCGCCCAGCTCGCTTTATTCCCTCAATGTATAGCATTATGACGTCTATTTTAGGATCGCAATAAGACCATAAGAGAAGATCTGTTTCGTCAACATCTACTTTGTTTCCATAGCTTATAAATTTGGCAATTCCTATTCCTGCGCCGTATAGCGAATCTAGTATAGCGATACCTAAAGCTCCCGATTGGCTTCCGAATAGAATATTTCCAGGTTTTGGTCTAGGAGTAGCAAGAAGCATTTTATCCTCATATTCTTTCATTTCAGGTACGAATTGTGTATCAACACCGCTATAATTGTCGAATACTCCTAGCCCATTTGGGCCAATTATTCTCATACCATATTTTTTAGCTGTTTCAACAACTTGTTTTTCCAATTCAACGTTACCTATTTCTGAGAATCCGGCTGTGATTATTGTAAGAACCTTAACACCTTTTTCTCCGCATTCCTCTACTATCTTAGGAACGAATCTAGCTGGGATACATATTACGGCATGATCTACACTGTTCGATATCTCAGTTATAGATTTATATAGTTTCTGACCGAAAAGCTCGCCACCTTTTATATTTACTCCATAAACCTCAGCTTTAAGCTTTCCATTTTTTTTGTTGTCCACAAAGTTTTTGAATACAACCCATCCAACACTCCAAGGATCGCGTGAAGCACCGATAACAGCAATAGCATTAGGCTCAAAAAAAGGTTTTAGCTCATGGTATGCGCTCTTCGATATTTCATCAATTCGTTCTGATATTTTGAGTGGGTCTATCTCTTTATAGGACATTTTTTGTCACCAATTATTTTATATTATATTCAATAAAAAACAGCGAAACAGCAGTTATTTGTTTTTGTATATGCCTACATATGCAAAACCATAAACGATTCTTTTTCTGAAGGCACTATAAATAAAGAAAGGAACAGCTAGGAATATATCAATTATTGACAAAAAGCCAAGGATAAGAAACGCAAGAAGAATATGAGAGTTTATATTTATAATATTCACAAGAATTTTTTTTAACTGGTAGAAAGAAATCATAAGAAAAATAAAGGACACAGAAAAGCAGAGCCTAAACATGCGTTCGGAATAATATAAGGGTCCAACTAAACAAGCCACATCATCTATATTGCTAGCTAAAAAAGATCTTCCAAGTATGGCCCATAGTACTGCTGAAAGACCGCACATTACGGTAGCAAAAAACATTAGTAATCTAGACAAATCCAGAGACATCTTGTATTCAATTTTGCTTATTTTGTGAATAACTAGGCTAAGAATGCCGATTCCTACTGTGAGGGAAAACAATGCAATGGATAGGGCTATTGGAGCATACCTAATAAGTGGTGGCATATTTTTTATTTCGTTTTGAAGATGTTCGACATCACCGCTTTGCGCCAGTAAGAATAATCTATCAAAAAAGGGGACAATAATGATCCACTTAAAAATGATGATTATAAATACCGAAACAACAAACAAGATGGAGCAGATCTGTAAATTTTTGGTTAAATTCTTAAGATATCTTAGTCTTATCTTTAAGATTTCTAATTGCTTATCAGAAAAAGATGTTTTCACGATGATCACTCATACTTAGCTTGGTGCTCTAGAATAATATTATACAAATCAAACTTTTTTTGTACTTCAGTGTAACTAAAGCTGGGGTCTTTTTTTAATGCTAGTTCGAAAACAATATTCTCTTTTTTATCTATCAGTATGGGCCAATATATTTTTTCTTCAGAAATATACTGAGAATCTTCGTTTATTCCAATGGCATCTAATAGGGCATAAAGCTGCAAGTATTTTTCAGATGCCTTTAGTTTTTTTGATTCTGGGTATTGAGCTGGGATAAGAAGTTGTAGCATATACCTTTTAGAAATTTTACTAAGTGATTTCCTAGCTTCATTTACGAATTTTGATGAAATCATTATAATTTCTCGCAGTATCGACAAAATTTTTTTTCCATCGACGAGGGGCTCCAAAAGGATTCCATGGGGTATTTCGCCTTCCGCAACCTTAAAATGCTTTGGATTTCTCATAAACCAAACATACGCGTCAGGAATGTTCAGCTTGGGTGGTGTAAAAGAATCAAAACACATCTCTTTCTTCTTTTTTTGAGTTGTATAGGCAATTTTTATCATAGGTATCCACACGATAATATAGTTAGGAATATCTAACAGCTTTTTTATATCAACTTTTGGTTTAGCAAATTTCAAATAGAAACACCATCAAAAAAGCCTAAGCATGAAAATAATCTTATAACATTAAAAGTTTTCTTTTTTTCAGAATATCTATGATGTCTTTATGAACGTTTTCTATGGTTTGTTCTCCATTTACTTCTACCAATATTCCTCTTTCGTAGTAGTATTCTCGTATGGGTCTCGTTTTTTCTTCATATTCTTCAAAACGTCTGGCAATAGTTTCTGGTTTGTCATCATGGCGTCCTCTTGCGAGTAGACGTCTTGCCGCTTCCTCTTTTGACACTCTAAGATACAAAACAAGATTAATTTTAAGGTTCATATTTTTTAGTATCTCATCGAGCATTTTTGCCTGCGTTAAAGTTCTTGGAAAACCATCGAGAAGAATCCCCTTTGTATTTTTGTATTTTTGTATTTCCTGTTCGACAATTTTTATTGTAATATCATCAGGAACGAGTTCTCCTCTGTCAAGATATTTTTTTATTTTTTTTCCGAGGTCTGTATTGTTTTGCATATGCCACCTAAAAATATCGCCCGTGGCTATATGTTTAAGGCCATATTTTTCTGCGAGTAAAACAGCTTGGGTTCCTTTACCAGCTCCAGGAGGGCCAAGGAAGATTATTATCATGTGTACCTACCCCTTACAGATTGTTCAATAACATATAGGAAAAACTCCTTTAGATATAAACATATACATAGGTCTGGATCCAGCAAATATGTAAGTATTAGATTTTATGTAAATTTTCTTAACTTTTCTATATCATCATTATTTGGTTCTCTGTTTCCATTTTTATCAATATAGGCGATTATGTTTTTGAGTACTTCGTCTGATAGATTTTCAAGCCTAAAGTTATTACACAGTAATCTGAGCCAAAATGTCTTATATTTTATGTCATCAGATTTTTGAGGTGAGAACAAAACATAGTTATCGCTGTGTATAATATTGAAAGTTTTTCCAAGCATCCCAGCTATTTTTGGCAAAAATTGTATTTTAGAGCCATATTGTTGAATAAAGCTAATGATAGATTTGAGAAGAGGATATAGATCAGCCAGACATAGTGGACATGCACGTAAATCAATAATTTTTTCTATCGGTGCTATCCAAATAAACTGCGTTTGAATCCCAATAATTGGTGAAAATATAACTCTATAGTCATCAAAGTAGATTTTCGTATGGGGATGAATATTGTGAATATTGGTTATATAGGCTCCTCTCACAAAAGAGCTAGAGTCAAAATCAATAATAAAGACGTGATTATCATGGAGAAACCCAACGCGTGCTATTCCAGCGTCAGCTATAGCGGCTATGTCATCTTTAGTTGGTGTGTAGATATTTCTTTGACCACACTTTGGACATTTTACAATAATTTTTCCCATAGTGGTCAACCATTATGTTGATACGTATGTATAGAAATAAAAAAGCTAAATAAAATTTTTAAGTGTGAGAAATCTTTTGGGGGTCTAAATATCATTGTTTCATTGATACTTGTCTAATAATAGCTTTTAATGACTATCATTTAGTATTCTTTTAAATATTTTTTCCTATATTAAATAAACAGTTATTTTGACAACAACTTGCATTTCATCTAAGATAACTAAGGTGCAGAATTTGCCTATAAACATAGAAAATTATTCTAATTTAATAATCCAAGAACTAGCAAGACAAGATAGAAAACCAGCTGATGTGCTATTGGCTTGGATTATAGCTTGGGCATACTCTAACAAAGATGAACTTCTTGCGAGGCAAATAATAAGACAAGTAAAAGAACAATTCGTTGAGGACTTTCAACAAGCTTATAATCAATGCATAGAAAAGCTGGGAGATAATGAATTTAGAAACAATGCATTGAGGGCCTTTAATATAGCAATAGCAAAATATAGAGTAAGAGAAGCAATAAAAAATGTATCATATGATGCTCCTACGGAAAGAGTGATAGAAGGACTAAAAGAAATCGCAGCGTTATTGCCTAAATCGGCAGTATTAGACAGACTAATATCTGACATTGAGGAAGTATTGAAAATAAAAGGTGGAGCAATAAGCGCACCAACGGCAACCTCACATACTTCTGCCCCAACAGCTCAACCAGCTCCACCAACCCCGACAACAGCTCCCACTACCACGCCGCCCACAGCCCCTGCTGCTGCTCCACAGGTCACTCCTCCCGTAACTCAACCAGTTACTACAGCACCCACAGCCGCTCCAGCACCTCCGATGCAAGCACAAGCCCCCGCAAAGGAACCACAGATCGATATGGATTCTATCAAGAAAATAATTGAAGAAGTTTTAAGTGAGAATATTGGGGTAATAAACGAGATGAATAGAACAGTTTTAGATTTATCGAAGAGAGTAAATAAATTGGATACTGAAATCGAAAACTTAAAGGGACTGATCAGTACTATTGATAGACATATTCGCGAAATAAAGAAGAGCGTTAAAGAAAAGCCACCATCATTATCTCAACCCGCACCAAGTATGGGATTATCCTCGCAAGTAATAGATCCCTTTAAAGATATTGTCAGCTTTGTAGGTCTTAATATCGATGAACAAAAAATTAGACAATACGTAGCACTAAAGCCACAAGAATCGATCCCTCCCAAACAAAAACCACCCCCCGAGAAGATACCAGCGCCTAAACCGGTGCCTAAAGTTTCCTCAGAAATGGCAACACCACCTATAGCGGAAGCTCCCGAGAAGCCGGAAATATTGCCCGAACCAAAACAAGTAGAAGCAAAGCACGTGGAAGTACCAGAACCAGCACCAAAGATTCCTGTTAAGCCCTCGCTGCCAGTAGTGCAACAACCATCTAAGCCTGCACCCGTTGTGGCGGCACCAGGAGCACTACCAGAAATACCGAAACCAGAAGAAGTTTTAATGATGGAGCAAAAAGAAGAGAAAGCCCGAACAGTGCGAGATGTTTTTATTGTAGCTATTGGCGATCTAAGAAAGATAACTGAAATGTTGGCGCAACATAAAGATAAATCAAAGCCCTGGCGATGGAATTTATCTATTAGTTCAGCCGCCGTGACGTATAATGTTACGATTCAAGGTGCTGCTAGAAGAATGCCTAGAAGGATTCAACAAGAAATCCAAGAAAAATCGGAGGGAATCTTAGTGATAGGTCTCTACGACCAAGGGATAGCTCAATCAGTGATGGGCTTGGTCAGATTGCTACCCAATATTAAGTTCGTGGTTTGGTGTGAAGCTACGGTTCCTGAAATAATAAAGAATTTGAATGTTTCCATAGAATCTGGTGTGGTGGGTGTAAAAGAAGACTTTATTGAGATTCTAAAAAGAGCACTATTTAAGGCATATGAAGCGGGGTAGCGATAATTTTATTCTGTTATGTACTTTTCTATTTTTTTAGAGAACGCTTTTTTACCAGATTTTTAAAGATGTAGCGTAATATAAAAAATAGGAATATTGATATTATTATAGGCTCTTCTTCCGGTGTCTGTTGCTAATGTATATAGTGTAATGGTGTTTCTGTATGAACATCACTGTGCAAAGTGTGCCTGAAAACAGACACCGGTCATCGTTCCCCCATTCATAGGCTCGATCCCTCCAATTCATCGGGACCAAATCACAGCCTCAGGGGCTGGCCGAGAGCCCCAACGGCCAGAGCCGGCTCCGAGCACAAAAAACAAAGGTACACTGAATTCGCCGTACAACAGCACCCGGAGCCGGCTA
>JAUQYS020000359.1:0-2281 GCA_030587585.2 Candidatus Njordarchaeota archaeon | reverse complement strand
TATCCGTTTAATCCATGCAAATATTCTCTAAAATTTAGGTCTCTTAGTAGATGGTGATCTATAATTAATCTTTCTACTTGTGTCTCAGATAGAACTCTATGGATATTCTTGCGGCATGTATCAAGCAGCTTATCTGATATTTTTCTAGGCCCTAAATAAATTGGTGGGCCATCGATATATACGACTTTGGGATTGTTCTCAAGAATGAATCTAAGCTGCGACTCGTCCATTAGACCCTCAACATCTGAGGTAAATATAAAACCAAAATCTTCTTGTATCAAAACCTCTAATACATAGCCTAGCTTAGTATCTGGCTCTCCATGTGGAACAGGCGGCGAAAATTTTATTCTTGTATCACCAATAAAAAATTCTCTCCCATCAGCAACTATTATTTCGCGCGGAAGATTTCTTATTTTTTTCAAAAACTCTCTCGATCTCCACATCTGGCTTCGGTTTATTTTTGTATTTGGATCCTTGATGAACAGTATCTTATTTTTGTATATTTCTATGTTTCTTTTTCTGCTGTGATGATCATAGTGATAATGTGTTATTACTATAACTTCCGCATCCTCCGATTCTTCGACAATTCTTTCCCATGCTACTTCAAGAGCTTCTAGTTCCAGTTTGTGAGGCCTCAGACCATATCTTCTTGGGCCTAGGGCCGCTGCAGGATCTATAAGGATTACTGTGTCGTCAGTTATTATTTTTGTTGCCATTGAGCGAACTCCAAGCGAATCTGCAGCAAGAGGAATTATTTTCATATCTTCTCCTCCAATTGCTTTATTATGTCATCAAAGGTTAAATATGTCCAACAATAAACACATTTTATTTTTACTGGTTCCGTCGAAATAACATCGAATACTGGTTTTACTGGTTCTCCTGAATTAGTGATACATGTCGGATTGGTACATTTTAAGATATTTATAATTTTTTTGGGAAGTTTTACCCTATACTTTCTTACTACTTCGTAATCTCTAATAATATTTATTGTTGCTGTGGGCGCTATTAAAGCGATAAGATCGACCTCGTCCTCAGTTAATTCGCGATTCTCAATTTTAACGATATCTTTTTTTCCTAGCCTACTAGAATCCACATTTATTATTATGGCGATTATGTTGTCTTCTGATCCAGAAATACCTAGTATTCTTAAAACTATTAGGCTTCTTCCAGCTGGGATGTGATCTATTACTGTTCCATTTCTTATTTTTCTTACTCTTAGCTCTCTATCCAATGTTATCTCTCCTTATATGCTATTACGGATATCTCTATCTGCACATTTTTTGGTAATCGCGATACTTCTACTGTTACTCTAGCGGGTTTGTGCTCTGAGAAGTATTCTGCATAGACATCATTGAATTCTCCAAACTTACTTATATCGCTAAGAAATACATGTACTAAAACAACATTTTCTAACGACATGCCTGCTGCTTTCAATATGGATTTTATATTGTTCACCACGACTTTAGTTTGTTCTTTTATATCACCATAAACTATTTTGTTTGTCTTCGGATCTATCGGAATCTGACCAGCCACAAACAAGAATCCTCCAGCTTTTATTGCTTGCGAATATGGACCAACAGGCTTGGGTGCAGAATCCGTAAATATTTGTTCTATCATGTATCTCACCAAATAAAAAATCTAAAAAAAAGAATTAGAACTTATGTAATACTTGCTGTTGGAAAAACTATGCGTTCTGGGACGTATCTGCTTCTTTTTCCTTTGCGATCGCCAATATTGTTTCTTGTTTTTCTTCTTCGGATTCTTTTCTCTCTTCTCCTGTTTCGGTTTCCTCAAGCTTTTGCATTTCTTGCTGAGCTTCCTGTTGTTTTCTTAGTTCCTCTTCCTTCTTCTCTTCTATTATCATAACTATCTTCATTGGAACATTTTTTAGTATATATACTTCCTCTTCTGTATTTCCGATCTTCATGATCTGTGGCTTAAGTTGAGTCATCAAAACCTCAAATTGCGGATATTCTGGAAATACCGTCTTAATTACGGCCGTATGTACACCAAATTCAGAGATATATACTTTCTCAACAAATCCTATGTGCTCCCCATCCTTAGTAAAAACTTTTTTTCCTTCAGGAAAACGAATAAACGCCAAAAAGATCACCAAAAAAATATCTAAATTCTAATTTTAACACAGCATGTTCAAGCTACTTACGCAGTAGCATTTTTACTATATCTCTCTTGTTTATGCATTGAAGCCTATATCTGCATGATAGACAATCATCTGTTCCGAATTTGGTGCATACTAAGCAGCTTCTACCATCATAAACAT
>JAUQYS020000356.1:0-8269 GCA_030587585.2 Candidatus Njordarchaeota archaeon | reverse complement strand
GTCGGGGGTGAGGAACTCTAGGATACTTAGACGTCTCTACCGCAAGTTGTGGCGCAGGATAAACCACGCCTTTAGAGCAATGATAAAGCGAATTGTCGAGAAGTCGTATGGGCTGGGCGTTAGGACGATCTATGTTGGGTATCCCAAGCATATCAGACTCTCGGCTAACGGTGGAAGGAAGACGAATGGTATGGTTCACAATTTGTGGAGTTTCAAGAAGCTGATACGCTGGTTTGAGGATGAGGCGGCTGAATATGGCATAAAAGTTGTGGTTGTGGGGGAGGAGCATACATCAAAGACTTGCCCGGTGTGTGGGTATAATAGTCGCGAGAATAGGCCGTATAGGGGGCTGTTTGTTTGTAAGAATTGTGGTTTCGTGGCTCATGCGGATTGTGTGGCCGCCTTTAATATCGCACATAAGAGAGCACCGATACGGGTGAATCCCGCGTTTCTGCGGGATAGCCCTAACGGGCCGATGGCCCGGCCCAGGCCACTCTACTGGGATTTTTCCCAGTGGAGGATGGTCGAACCTCCTCGCCGGGGAATCTTAGGATTCCCCGCACTTTAGTGCGGGGAGGAGGTCAATATTTCCAAGATATATCACCAATACCAGTATCCAATAAAATAATATGTTCCTACATCACTTAATAATTATTAAAAATCTTCTAAATCAAACAAACCAAAATTCATATTTCTATTGAACACAGCTGGTATCGTTTAGCGTCTGGTATCAAAAGTACTGAATTGATGCAATCAGATTAAGATTTTTTCGAGTTGTGTCTTTTGTAGGTTTGTTCTGTGTATAGTACAACAATTTTAATTGCTTTTTTTCGTGTATTATTTTTCCTATTTTTTCGGGTATTTTTAAATATAATTATTTTGTTCTATATGAAGAACAAGAATATTTAAGGTTTGTTATATGTATGAGGAAATTATTTGTTCGCTATTGAGAGGCTGGCTAAGGAAGATGCCTCCTAAAGATCTTATTGAACGCAAAAAATTTTTTAGTATTTCGGATCTTCTCAGAAAACCGAGAAAAATAGTTAGCATTGTAGGTCCTAGGCGGGCTGGAAAGACATACTTCGTATATCAGCTGTTTAAGGAGATACAATCATCAGGAGGGACGCCTGTCTACTTCAACTTTGAGGATGAGAGAATCGAGAATGATAAGGCTGTATTGTCTGACTTTTTGGTTGCTGTAAAGAGGGAGTTTGGTGACGGAAATATTTATCTCTTATTAGACGAGGTTCAGAGGATTCAGGAATGGAGTCGGTGGCTGAGAAGAGTTTATGATGGGAGGGAATACAATATCTTGGTTACGGGCTCTACATCAAAGTTGATTGGTGCATCGTTACCACATGAACTTGGTGGGAGGATCATAAGCATTATTGTTTTTCCTCTCAGATTCTCCGAGTTTGTGGGGTTTAAAAATATTTACATAGATTTTACTCTTGCTGAACATTCTGAGGATGAAAGAGCTCGATTAATATCGCTGTTGGAGGAATACTTGAGATATGGTGGTTTGCCAGAAGTCGTTTTATCGCCCGACTATAAGAAGATACTAATTCTTCAAGAGTATTATAGAACTGTTCTCTCTAGAGATATAGCGAGGGGCGAAGTGAGAAATATTAGGCTTTTGGATAAATTCCTAAAGCTTATTGCTCGATCAAAACAAATGTCAATCTCGAAGATGTATAATGCTTTGAGGGGAGCCGGATATCGCGTCGGTAAGGGAACCCTCGCAGAATATTTAGATAGAGCCAAGGAGGCATTCTTCGTCTATACAATTCCCGCTCATTACTCAAGCCTAAAAGCGAAAATACAGATGCCAAAGAAAGTCTATCTTACAGATACAGGATACATAACAGCCCTAGCTCCACACGCAGACATGGGAAAACTACTTGAGAACGCAGTATATTTGGAGCTCTACAGAAGATACTGGCATGACCCAAGAATAGAGATAGCCTACTGGACAGACGGCAGGAGAGAAGTGGACTTCATTGTTAAATCTGGAAATCAAGTATTAGAGGCCATACAAGTCTGCTATGATATTTCCAGTCCAGAAACAAAGAACAGAGAGGTGAATGCATTAATCAAAGCAATGAAAACACTTAAAACAAAAAACGGAGTCATCATAACTGGGTACCAGAGAGAAAAACTGAAGAAGAATGGATTAAATATACATATTCTCCCATACTGGGAATGGGAAAAACAAGGCGCACCAAAATACTGTGTGTGGTAATAATTCAAGATTATTGGTAAACAAGAATTATTAAGATTTTTAATAATTTGTGAGAGATAATCAACTATTGCGATAAGCTTATGGAGATTATATAAGTACTAAAAATAAGTGATCTTTCAAGAATTTTTTGTTGAGTGGGGGAAATAGATGAAAGTGAGGATCGTATTTATTTTGGGGCTATCAATATTTTTCATTGGTGCGGTCATAGCGACATATGTGTATGGTGTGAATATTCCCAGTACTGGTATAAGTACGAGGGTTCTTGGTTTTGTGATAGATACTATCGAGAAGATAGGTTATTTTGGTGTGTTTATGTTGATGGTATTAGAGAGTTGTGGTATTCCGATACCAAGTGAGATAATAATGCCATTCTCGGGCTTTTTGGTTTATATGGGGATGTTTGATTTTTGGGTGACGGTACTTGTTGGCTCACTAGCGAATCTTGTTGGCAGTATTTTTGCTTATTTTATTGGTTTGAAGGGTAGAACATTCTTGGACAAATATGGCAAGTATTTATTCATACATAAGCATCATCTGAAGTATGCTGAGAATTTGTTTTATAGGTATGGAAGCATCATAGTTTTGTTGGGCCGAAATATGCCTGTTGTTAGGACATATATTTCTTTTCCTACCGGGATATCCAAGATGAATTTTATGAAGTTCTCTATATTAACGTTTATAGGATCGATACCTTGGAACATATTTTTAGTATATGTTGGTATAATTCTTGGAGAGCATTGGGGAAGTGTTGTGGAGTTCTTTGAAAAGCTAGATACGATAATATTAATCTCGTTAGCACTCATATTGATATATCTCTTGAAATTCGAAGCAAAAAGTGCTTCAGAATGATAATATATGACCGTTTCGGGAGACCAATAAAAAATCTTAGAGTGATACTAACATCAAAATGTAATTACAATTGCATTTTTTGTCACTCTGAGGGATATTACCATTGCGGAAAAAATGCTGGAAATGAACTAGGTGTTGAAGACGTCAGAAAAATTGCTAGGGTAGCTCGCGATGTAGGGGTAAGACAAGTCAAAATAACTGGTGGGGAGCCACTAATAGTAGAGGAGATATATGATATAGTACGTGTTTTTAGAGAAATGGAATACAAAGATATATCGTTGGTGACCAATGGGTCTCTGCTAAGCGAGAGGGCATACTTACTTAAAGAAGTTGGATTATCTAGAATAAATGTTTCTCTGCCATCCCTAAATGAGGAAAGATACGACTATATAACCGGGACGAGAAATATGTTGAGGTGCGTAATTGATGGCATAAAAGCAGCAATAGATGCTAAAATATTTCCAGTAAAAATCAATGTTGTTTTGTTGAAAGACATCAATAGTGACGAATGGAAAGAATTTATCAAGTTTGCTGAAGAGAAAGGAGTGTATGTCCAATTCATAGAATATCACACAAATAAGGTTGAATCTGAAGGCTTCAAAAAATTCTATTTTCCGATTACTGATATAGAGAAATATCTCGAGGAAAATGCTATTAAAAGAGAAATAAGAGAGATGCATGCAAGGAAGAGATATACGCTGGAATCAGGAGTAGAAGTAGAACTCGTAAGACCTATGTTCAACCCTACTTTTTGTGCCAATTGTACAAGGATTAGAGCCACACCGACAGGCTGGAAACCATGTTTAATGCGTGAAGACATAGTACCATACACAAACGACCTTAAAGAAAACAACTTAGATGGACTAAAGAGAAAGCTCTTATTGGCTATAAAGAAGAGAGAACCATATTTCAAAAAAAACTAGAACTCTAATACTGGAAACTTATACGTTCGTACCCAATCCAGATCTACCGAAGGCCCAAGAACTTTTCGAATATCCTCAATATTCCAGATAAGCATTGCGAGACGCTCTAATGCGAGACCCCACGCGACAGTGGGCCAGTCGACACCATATGGCGCTAACGATTCAGGCCTAAACATACCCGAGTTACCGACTTCTACCCATCGACCAGTTTTAGAGTGCCATGCAAATATCTCCATAGACGGTTCAGTGTAAGGATTATACGTTGGTTTAAATCTTATTTTTTTGATTCCAATTCTGCTATAGAACTCTTTAATATACCCCATAAGACTCCTTAGGGTTAGATTAGGTGCAATTACGAATCCCTCTATCTGATGGAACTCGGCGAGATGTTTCCAGTCTATAGTTTCGTTTCTAAATACTCGTCCAACAGCGAAAAATTTAATGGGTGGTTTTATTTTTTTTCTCCGGATACCATACCCTAGCACTCGAAACGTAGTTGCCGTAGTATGCGTACGCAAAATACATCTTTGAGCGATTTCCTTAGACCAAGGAAGACGCCAACCACTACTACCGGTATCGCCACCATTTTCTTGAATCT
This sequence comes from Candidatus Njordarchaeota archaeon, assembly GCA_030587585.2. Classification (GTDB taxonomy): domain Archaea; phylum Asgardarchaeota; class Njordarchaeia; order Njordarchaeales; family Panguiarchaeaceae; genus Panguiarchaeum. The sequence goes on along the minus strand of JAUQYS020000356.1, from coordinate 3,657 downwards.
CTTTGACTAAATTAGCAAGATCATCATCTTTTATTGTGCCCTTGTGGGGGTTCTCTAACCAGAATGTGCTCTGCATTTCTCGTGCTGGATGATCCTGGGGGATCCACATTGAATCAAAACACCAAAATTCTGTATCTACCCAATAAGATTTCATTTCTCTGAATCCCATATCCAAGAATATTCTTTTTATTTTCTCCATAAGGAACTTTAATGGGTGTTTTCTTCCGCCCCATATTTTGGGTGTCCATGCCTCAACATCATACCATCTGATAATTTTTTCTTTCCAAATACCAGAAGATATTATTTCGGGCGTTAGTTGTTCGATAAATTCAATCTCTGGGATACCTTCATCCAAGAGTTGTTTTCCAAAATCTGTAAGCTCAATGTCCCACGAAGTTATCTGCTCTTTTCGTACTAGTCCTCGAGAGAGTAAAATTTTGATATCTTTAGAGAATTCTTCTTTAGGTATTCCAGTTCTTCTAATAATATCTCTAATAGCTTTTTCTGTTGGCAAAATATCGAAGCCTTCGCCTTTCTTGGTCAGAACGATGTATTTTTTGTTGTTTTCTTTTGAAATTTTAGCTAAGCCGAGCTTAGTTAGGATCCCTATAGCTCCCCCAATTTCTTCTTTACTAAGCCCTATTTTTGCTAATTTGCTTAGTTCTATTTTTTTGGATTTTTTAAGTGCTTCTAACAGTATTGACTCAGGTAGAGGCCTAGAGGCATAAGTCTCTCCCTTTTTGGATAAGATGTATTTTTCTTCTGTCTTGGGAATTCGTCTTACGATCTTTTTATTTTCTAGCCATAATAGCGCTCGGGAAATTTCCGCCTGATCTAATTCCGTCGCTTTCAATATGTCGTCAAACGATAATCTATCTATCTTCTTTTGTTGAAAATATAGAAGAATTTTTCTTTCATGCTCAGTAAGAGTATAAATAATCTCTTTGCTCGCCATATATTATTCACCTCCATCTTAATATGCCCGATATGCCTCCAAAGGCCGATTTTATCTGTGAGGTTATTTCTTTAGCGTCTCCAGGAATTATAACTACACTAGTACCCATCTCCTGTGCTTTATCCATAATAAAATCCAAAATATGATCGCTCAGTATTTCGATATCAGGCTTCTCACTAACTTTATTACATATTTCGACAGCTTTCTGTTTTGGGTCTTCCCTGTGATCAAAAATAAAGAAGCGGCTCAATTTTTTTCCGCATGAAATACGGACGAGGATACCGTCGAGGTCATCAGTAATAATTATTTTTTGAAGCTTGCCATTTAAAAGAGCGTTTAATGTTTCGTTAAGACCAGCAGTTATATTTTCGGGATTAGTAGACATATATTCCATAAGCTCGTCAAGAGCTTCTTTACTTTTTGCATATTCGCTTTCTTTTATTAGCTTAATAGCATTGTTAATAGCTTCTCGAAGCCCCTCATAGCCTTGGTATTGGCAGGCAACCATTCCTAGAACTTTTTTTCGAAGCCTATAATCAAGTATATCCATTTCATAGAAATCCTCCTTAGCGAATGCTGGGCCAGCAATAATAATTCCTCTCAATCTATTTAGCATAGGTAACAACAATTTATTTGCTACTTCTGCTGTTTTCTTTAGGTGATACTCATACGCAGATTCGATTTGACGTTCAAAACGACGCTGACTTTGTCCTCCCTTACCATGCTTGCCATGAACATATGTCTCTATCTGTTTGAGCACTTGGATGTTCGTTCCCTGAAGTATACCTATCGTGGATTCATCTCTTTCAATTATAATAATGGCATAAACTAAGTGCGTTTTTAGAATCTCTTCTAGTACTTCCACATGAAAAATAGAATCACAAGTATACAATTTTTTTCTGACAGGTATAGGGGGTATTATTTCCCAATATTCTAAATCATTTGATTGTTTGGTCCATCCACAAAAAATAAGTAAGCCATTCTCGGGAATTTGGTGCCATGCTTTAAATTTGGAAGCGATGCTTCTCAAAGCTGCTTGAACATGCTTTCTTGTAGTTCTAGATTTAATTCTGGCAGCCGTTGCCAGCTCTTTATTAATGAGCTCAGAGATCTCAGCTGCAGGAGTACCAGAAGGAATCCAAATAGAAACCAAAGTTGTAGAGTGTCCATCATAAGATATTTTATTTTTAAGTTCTGATATGATTTTTGCTATTTTTCTCCGGATCATGCGGTCTTCGATGTCCCAAGTGCTCATATCGATGTGTGGCATAAGCATCGCCATAAAAACAGATTTTTCGATATTGACAAAATTTAAATAGTACTAGTCAGTATGATCGCATTTAAAACATAATTTTCTTTCTATATTATGGAAAAATATTTTGTTTTGATGCACGCCATTTTCGGCATTGGTGGCGAATATGAAGATTTCTGTTATATGTCAAAAATGCAAAAAAATAGAAAGGATCGACTTACATAACACAAATATACAGGAGATATATCTAACTGGATCAACAAATGTTGCGATTTATCATACAGACCATATGCTTCTACTTAATGTTGACCGCTATGGCATAAGATCACAAAACATATGTGACCCATCCAGTGCCATGGTATACGGTATAAACGTTCATGTCGGAGAATATGTTCTAATTCGGAGACCCCTCATTCTTAAAGGCATAGAAATGGTGCTCTTAGATAAGAAAAAGAAAATTATTGATGCTAGGCTTGTATCCAATTATATGTATGCGATTAGTTTCGCTAGGTTTGCTCAAAGAAACATGGATGAGAATAACAAAGAAAGTAACATATTCAACATATATGGGATCAAATATCTTGTAGGTGGAAATGGAGGACTATTATTAGCTGTGCCATTAACAAAAATCGCGGAGGACATCGCTGAGAAATGGATTGATTACGTATCGGCCTATATTAATCGTATTCCATTAGACCTTGAAGATATGATAAACATATTCCAAAAAATCGGGAAGAACGGAACTAGTGTTTAATTTTCATCGTATTCTATTTTTTATCCCATATCCGTTTTTTCTTCTAATAAAAATTATAGATACTATATGAGGGAAACATTATGAAGCTCTTAGATGAAATTTTTCGTATGGACATTATAAAACCGAGCAAATATGTCGCATGCAGAGTAGATGTCAATAGTCCATTAAACTACGAAGGAAAAATAATGGACACTACGAGATTTCATGCTCATAAACAGACACTAAAGTGGTTAATAGACAATGGTAACAAGGTGATTATACTTGCTCATCAGGGACGCCCTGAAAGTAGGGATTTTATTGGTTTAGAACAACATGCCGAAATATTTGGCAATGTTCTTGGAACTGAAGTAAAATTTGTTTCCGATATTATCGGTGAAAAAGCTAAAAATGCTATACGGAGTCTAAAAGAGGGCCAATTATTATTGCTAGATAATGTTAGGTTCATAAAAGACGAAATGGAGAAAAAACCAATAGAAGCGCACAGAGATAGTAGTATTGTCAAGGCGCTAGGGAAGATCGCAGATTTTTTTGTATTAGACGGCTTCGCGGTCTCGCATCGATCTCATGCATCTGTTGTTGGGTTCGCCACGGCTATTCCTTCTGCGGCTGGTTATCTGATGGAAAAAGAAATCAAAAATATATTGAGACTAATCGAGAGAGAATCTAAATTTGCGGTTGTGCTTGGCGGAGCAAAAG